>VEQC01000219.1 GCA_018883455.1 Limnohabitans sp.
GCGCTCAAAGGCGCGCAGCGCGCGCGCATTCACACCTTCATCGCCACGTCACCGCTGCACATGGAGAAGAAGCTTCGCATGACGCCTGACCAGGTGTTTGAGCAGGCCAAGCAGTCGGTGCGCTATGCCCGCAATCTGGTGGATGACATCGAGTTCAGCCCCGAGGACGGCTACCGCAGCGACGTGGATTTCCTGTGCCGCGTGATCGAGGCCGTCATTGCTGAAGGCGCTACCACCATCAACGTGCCCGACACCGTGGGCTATGCCATTCCCGAACTCTATGGCCAGTTCATCAAGACCCTGCGCGAGCGTATTCCCAACAGCGACAAGGCGATCTGGTCGGTGCATTGCCACAACGATCTGGGCATGGCCGTGGCGAACTCGCTGGCCGGCGTGATGCTGGGGGGCGCACGTCAGGTGGAATGCACCATCAACGGTCTGGGCGAACGTGCCGGCAACTGCTCGCTCGAAGAGGTGGTGATGGCGGTCAAGACCCGCAAGGATTATTTCGGCCTGACCTTGGGCATCGACACCCAGCACATCGTGGCGGCCAGCCGCATGGTGAGTCAGACCACCGGTTTTGTCGTGCAGCCCAACAAGGCGGTGGTTGGTGCCAACGCCTTTGCGCACGCGTCCGGCATTCACCAGGACGGCGTGCTCAAGGCCCGTGACACCTACGAGATCATGCGCGCCGAAGATGTGGGTTGGTCGGCCAACAAAATCGTTTTGGGCAAACTCAGCGGTCGCAACGCGTTCAAGCAGCGGCTGCAAGATTTGGGCGTCGAACTCGAGAGCGAGTCTGACATCAACACCGCCTTTGCCAAGTTCAAAGAGCTCGCCGATCGCAAAAGCGAGATCTTTGACGAGGACATCCTCGCCTTGGTGAGTGGGGAAGGCAAGAGCCAGGAGGAGGGCGTCTTCTCCTTCGTGTCCTTGGCCCAGCACAGTGAGACCGGCGAACGCCCGCACGCCCGCATCGTCTTCACCCAAGGTGCCCACGAGGTGCATTCCGAGTCCGACGGCAATGGCCCCGTGGATGCCTCGCTCAAAGCCATCGAAGCCCATGTCCAAAGCGGGGCCGAGATGGTGCTCTACTCGGTCAACGCCATCAGCGGCTCCACCGAGAGCCAGGGGGAAGTCACGGTGCGCCTGCAAAACAGTGGGCGCGTGGTCAATGGCGTGGGCGCCGACCCCGACATCGTGGTGGCTTCGGCCAAGGCTTACCTGAGTGCCCTCAACAAATTGCAGAGCAAAGCCGACCGCGTGGCCGCACAGGGTTGACCCTAGGCTCTTTGTTGTTTCTCAAAAACATCACGCAAGTCTATGATCTTGCGTGATTTTCTTTTTTTGTTACACTTCGCCGATTGATCTGTTACCCAAACGCCCATCCATGCGCCAAATCCTCCTTGTCACCGGCCTGATTCTTTCAATCGCTTTGGGTGCAGGCCCGGCGCAGGCGAACCCGACCAAGCAGCGTCAAACCGTCCAGAAAGCCAAATCGGCCAAGAAGGTCAAGGTGCATTTGAAGCGCGCCTCGCTCACGACGCCCCAAACCCGCCCCTCGTTTGGCCAAATCGCCGGCTTGCGTGAAACCCGTGATGAGCTCGACCTGCGCTCGAGCGTGGCCTATGTCATTGACCAAGACACGAACGAAGTCTTGCTGAGCAAGAACGATGCGGCGGTTTTGCCCATCGCCTCCATCACCAAGCTCATGACGGGCTTGTTGGTCTCCGAAGCTCGCTTGCCGCTCGATGAACTCATCACCATCACCCAAGACGATGTGGACACCGAGAAAGGCAGCAGTTCACGCTTGAAGGTGGGCACCACGCTCACCCGCGGCGAGCTCATGCACCTCTCGCTCATGGCCAGCGAGAACCGCGCGGCGCATGCCTTGGGTCGTACCTATCCGGGCGGCCTCTCGCAGTTTGTGGAGCTCATGAACCAACGAGCCCAGCAGCTGGGCATGCGTGACACCCGTTATGCCGAGCCCACGGGGCTGTCGAGCAAAAACCAATCCAGTGCCAAAGACTTGGCCACCCTGGTCGCTTCGGCTTACCAAGACCCGCTCCTGCGTGAGCTCTCCACATCGGCCAGCCATGAGGTCGAGGTGGGCAAGAACACTTTGCGCTACAACACCACCAACCGCCTGATCAAGAACCCGAACTGGGATATCGGTCTGCAAAAAACCGGCTACATCTCGGAGGCTGGGCAGTGTCTGGTGATGCAAGCGCGCATCGCGGGGCGCAAGCTCATCATGGTGTTCCTGGATTCGGCCGGCAAGATGGGTCGCATTGCCGATGCCGAGCGCGTGCGCCGTTGGGTGGAGACACACCACTCGGGCCGCATGCCTCAGACTTGAGGCTTCACGCCTCCTGGCGCGCGCCAGGTTGATCAGTGGCCGCGAAAGCCCAGGGCCTGTGAAATGGCTTGGGTCGCCGCTTGAAGCTTGGGCAGCCAGCCTTCTTCCAGACGGTCAGCTGGGGCCGAGATCGACAACCCCGCGACCAAGCCGCCTTGATCGTCATAGATGCCAGAGGCCATGCAACGCACACCCAATTCCAACTCTTCGTTGTCGCGTGCCACGCCGCTTTGACGCACTTTGAGCAACTCGCGTTCGAGCACGGGCAACTGGGTGATGCTGTTGCGGGTTTGGCCACTCAAGCCAGTGCGGTTGGCGTAGGCGCGCACCCGCTGCGGATCGTCTTGGGCGAGAAACAGTTTTCCCACCGAGGTGAGGTGCAGTGGCGCGCGCCCGCCAATGGCGCGCACCACCTGCATGCCAGAGCGCTCGCTCAGAGCGCGCTCGACATACACGATTTCATCGCCCTGGCGAACGCTCAGGTTGACGGGCTGATGAATGAGTTTGTGCAGCTCGCGCATGGTTTGCAAGGCGGCATCCCGCACATTGAGTCGTGCTTTGACCAAGTTGCCCAATTCGAGCAGGCGCATCCCTAAACGGTAGCTGCCCGATTCCGGACGATCCACAAAGCGGCCCACAGCCAGGTCGTTCAAAATCCGGTGCGCGGTGGACGGGTGCAAGCCCGTGCGCTCACTGATTTCCTTGAGCGAGATGGCTTCCTCGCGCGAAGCCAAGACGTCAATGAGCGCAAACATGCGCTCGATCACTTGAATATTGGGAGTCGGAAGCGGGGGGGAAATGGCCATGTCGCCATTTTATCATGTGAAATCAGGGTTCACCCAAACGTGGTTCTCTAGCCGCTCGTGGGGCCGAAAGCGTGATTTGTAGTCCATCTTGGGGCTCTGGCCAATCCAGTATCCCAAGTAAACATGCGGCAGCTCCAGTTGGCGCGCCTGTTCGATTTGCCACAGAATGCCGTAGGTGCCGTATTGCGCGCGGGGGTCAGGGTCGTAAAAGGTGTAGACGGCCGAGAGGCCGTCCTCCAGGATGTCCACGATCGAGACCATGCGCAAGGCGCCTTGCTCGCCCTCAGCGGCGGGCTCGCGAAACTCCACCAAACGGGTGTTGACACGGCTTTGCAGCAGGAACTGGGTGTACTGTTCCACGCTGTCTTGATCCATGCCCCCCCCCGCATGTCGGCCCGATTGATAGCGCGTGTAAAGCGCGTAGTGCTCGGGGTCGAAACTCAGGCTCAGGGTGCGGGTCACCAAGCTCTGGTGCTGTCGCCAAGCGCGGCGTTGGCTGCGCGTGGGCTGAAAATCCAGCGCTTTGACACGCAGGGGCACACAGGCGCGGCAATGGTCGCAGTAAGGACGGTACGTGAAGAGGCCACTGCGGCGAAAGCCTTGTTGCACCAAGTTGGAATAGAGGTCGTGGCGAATCAAGTGGCTTGGGGTCGCCACTTGGGAGCGCGCCTGTTGGTCAGGCAAATAACTACAGGGGTAAGGTGCCGTCGCGTAAAACTGCAGCGTGGGCAGCGGCAAATCCTTGAGGTGACTCATGCACAGGTCTCCAGCAAACGTTCCCAGTATGCATCGTTTAAGCGCCAAGTGGGAGGCGGTGCCAGTA
>VEQC01000220.1 GCA_018883455.1 Limnohabitans sp.
CCGAATGCAAAATGCAGCGCGCGCCAATCACGCAATCCTCACCGACCGTGACGCGTGACTTGAGCCAGGTCTGCGGCCCAATGACCGCCCCCCGCTCGACCACGCACAGCGGACCAATGATGGCCGAGGGGTCGATTTTGGCCTCGGGGTGAACCACCGCACTGGCATGCACACCGGCAGGCACGGGGGCCTGGGTTTGGCGACGCCACCACTGGGTAAGGCGGGCAAAGTAATGGTAGGGGTCATCGGCCACAATGCAGGCGCCACGCTGGCTGGCCAGGGCTTGCAGGGCGGGGGCTACGATCACCGCGGCCGCGCGGGTCTGGGCGAGGAGCGATTGGTACTTGGGATGACTCAGAAAGCTCAGGCTTTGGTCATCGGCGTTCTCCAGCGAGGCGAGACGGGAGATGCGAAGGCCGGGCTCCCCAACCAGCTGGCCACCCAGGGCTTGGACGACTTGACCGAGGGTTACCGCCACGCGCTCACTTGGCGTTGTTGATGGCGCGCAGCACCTTGTCGGTGATGTCGTGCTTGGGGTTGATGTAGACCATGTCTTGAATCACCAAGTCATACTTTTCCGATTCAGCCACTTGTTTGATGATACGAATCGCCCGCTCTTGCAGAACTTGCAGCTCTTCGTTTTTACGGGCGTTGAGTTCTTCCTGGAATTCACGGCGCTTGCGCTGGAAATCGCGGTCTTGCTCGCCGAGTTGACGCTGGCGGGTGTTGCGCTGGCTCTCGGCCATGGTCGGGGCCTCGCGCTCAAATTTCTCAATGGCGTTCTTGAGCGCGTTGCCGGCTTCGTTGAGCTCGCGCTCGCGCTTGGAGAATTCCTGTTCCAGCTTGGCTTGCGCTTGCTTGGCACTGTTGGACTCTTTGAAGACCCGGTCGGTGTTGATAAAGCCGATCCGAAACTCTTCCGCATGAGCGACAGCCGAACCCACAAGCATGGCGGCGGTAAAGGCGATGAGGCGGAAAAAGGAGGTCATTAGAACGAAGTCCCAATCTGAAATTGCAAAGGTTGAATTCTATCCCCTGGCTGGGTCCTGAGCGGGCGCGCCCAAGCCAGCCGCAAGGGCCCCATGGGGGAAACCCAGCTCAGCCCTAGGCCGTAGGAGCTGCGCATGGTGGCGAAATCCACTTTCTCGTGAGCCGCGTAGACCGTTCCCACGTCAAAAAAGCCGTAAAGCCGCAATGAGCGATCATTTCCGGCGCCCGGAAACGGGGCGAGCACCTCGGTGTTGACCACCACCCGCTTGGTGCCACCTGCGATATAGCCTTGGTCGTCGCGTGGACCGACCGAGCCTTGTTCAAAGCCGCGCACCGAACCCAGGCCCCCCGCGTAGAGGTTTTTGCTGACCGGGAAGCGCGTGTCTCCCAGGGCCCGGCCCAAGCCCAAATCGACGTTGTAGGCCAGGGTGTATTTTTTGCCCAATGAAAAATACTCTTGGTACTGCGCGCCGTAGCGGACATAGCGGGCGTCTTGACCGGTTCCATATTCGCCGTTGAGTCGGACAAAACTGCCGCGACTGGGGTTGAGCAAGCTATCTCGGCTATCCCGCGCCCAGCCCACGGTGATGGGGTAGAACTGGGTCTTGCCATCGGGGTGATCCCCCAAGAAGAGGTTCCACGACGTGGGCATGTTGGTGCCCGGCGTGAGGTTGATGGCCTCGTAGCCAACGCCCACGAACACGCGGTCGAGTTCGCTAAAGGGAATCCCAAAGCGCAGCGACAAGGCATCCGTGGCCAAGCGGTAATTACCCGCCTGGGTCACAAACGGAATGCTGGAGCGGTGCGAGTATTCCAGTGTGCGCGAAATACCGTCCGGCGTGAAATAGGGGTCGGTGTTGCTCAGCACAAAGAAACGATTGAACTTGCTGGTGCTGATGTTGAGCCCCAAGCTCTGGCCCGTGCCAAACACGTTGTCCTGCTGCACGCCAAAGTTCAGCGTGAGTTTTTCATAACTGGAAAAACCCGCCCCCAGGGTGAGCATGCCGGTGGGCTTTTCCGTGATGTTGACGTTGAGGTCCACCTGGTCAGGCGAGCCGGGCACCTCCAAGGTCTCCACCCCCACCTCTTTGAAAAATCCCAGTCGATCCACCCGGTCGCGCGAGAGACGGATTTTGGCGCCGTCGTACCAAGCCGACTCCATCTGACGAAACTCTCGGCGCACGATTTGGTCACGCGTGCGGGTGTTGCCCAGCACATTGATGCGTCGCACATAGGCGCGCCGTGAAGGGTCAGCGACCAACACCAGCTTGACGAGGTTGCGCTCGCGATCGATCTCCGGGCGCACCTCGGTGCGGGCAAAGGCAAAGCCAAAGTTGCCAAAGTACTCGCCAAAGGCTTTGGTGGTTTGCGCGACTTGGTCGGCGTTGTAGGGCTCACCCACCTTGATCCCCACGAGGGATTTGAACTCATCGTCACGTCCGAGGTAGTAGCCTTCCAAAGCCACTTCGGAGACCGTGAAGCGCTCGCCCTCGTGCACATGAATGGTCAAGCTGATGTCTTGCTTGTTCGGGGAAATCGCCACCTGCGTGGATTCCACGCGAAACTCCAAAAACCCCCTGGCCTGGTAATAGGCCCGCAAGGTTTCGAGATCGGCATTGAGCTTGGCGCGCGAGTAACGGTCCGATTTGGTGTACCAACTCAGCCAGTTGCCCACGCTCAAATCCATTTGGTCAATCAGCGTGGACTCGGAAATGGCGCGCGCACCCACGATGCGCAATTCTTTGATTTTCGCTGTCTGTCCTTCCACCACCGTGAACGACAGGTTCACACGGTTTCGGTCCAAGGGCGTGATGGTGGTGATCACCTCGGCCCCATAGAGGCTGCGGTTGACGTACTGGCGCTTGAGCTCTTGCTCGGCACGATCGGCCAGGGATTTGTCGAAGGCGCGCCCTTCGGCCAAGCCGATGTCGCGCAAGGCCTTGCGCAAGACATCCTTGTCGAATTCTTTGGTGCCGATGAAATCGACCGTGCCAATGACCGGACGCTCCTCAATAATGAGCACCACCACGCCATCGCGCGTTTCAATGCGAATGTCGTTGAAGAGGCCCAGTGCAAAAAGGCTGCGAATGGCCGCCGCGCCCTTGTCGTCGGAATAGTCATCGCCCACGCGAATGGGCAAGGTGGCAAACACGGTCCCAGGCTCCACACGCTGCAGGCCTTCGACCCGAATGTCTTGAATCTTGAAGGGCTCGACCGCCCAAGACGGGACGCCAAAACTCAAACCCAACGCCAAGGCCACGCAGCGGGCGGCAGGAGACAAACGCGATCGGGGCTTGTGGTAACTGGGCATGAAAATGAGAGGGATCAGCCGCCCCAGAGGCGGTTAAAGTCGTTGAACAGGGCCAGACCCATGAGAGCAAGCAACGAGATCATGCCAAACTGCTGCATGCGCCGCATTCCTGCCTCCCCCGGTGGACGACCCACGATAAATTCGTAAAGATAATACAACAGGTGACCCCCATCCAAAACGGGTAAGGGCAAGAGGTTAAAAATGGCAATGCTCAGGCTCAGCAGGGCCAAAAAGTCAAAATAGGCCGACCAACCCACGGACAGGGAACGACCCGCTTGGTCCGCCACGGTCAGCGGTCCGCTCAAGTGTTCGAGTGAAGCTTCGCCGGTGAACATAGCGGCAATCATGCGCAAGCTCAAGCCGGTGACCTCCGCGCAGCGACGCAAGGCCTCCCAAGACGCGTCCAAGAGGCCATAGGACAGCCAACTCGTCTGCGGCGCAGCGCCCAGTTGGGCCCCTACCCTCCCGTACGCGCGTTCCCCCTCGCGCACACGCTCAGGCTGCACCATGAGCGTGAGCGTGCCTGAGCCCGGGCGGTAGATGCGCCAAGATTGCTCCGCCGGCTCGGCGTTTTTGCCGCTCGCGCGAATCCACTCACGTAGCCGCGCGGCATCAGGAATGGGAGTGTCCTCGATCCAACGCACCTCATCGCCTGCACGCAGGCCGGCCCGTGCCGCAGGCC
>VEQC01000221.1 GCA_018883455.1 Limnohabitans sp.
GCCACCCCCGCGTTGGCTCGCTTTGGTTCGCCAGCGTTGTGCGAGGAGTTCCTCACCCCCGCAATTGAAGGGCGCATGGTCTCTTGCATCGGTGTCTCCGAGCCCAGCGCGGGCTCCGACGTCGCCGCCATCCGCACCACCGCCCGGCGCGACGGTGACGACTACATCATCAACGGCAGCAAGCTGTGGATCACCAACAGCCTCCAAGCCGATTGGATGTGTGTGCTCGCCAACACCAGCGAGGGAGCCGCGCACAAAAACAAATCCCTCATCATCGTGCCCATGAACTCGCCCGGCATCACGCGAGCCAAAAAGATCCGCAAGGTCGGCATGATGTCCTCCGATACCGGCTTGATCCACTTTGACGACGTGCGCGTTCCCCAGCGCAACCGCATCGGGGAAGAGGGCATGGGCTTCATCTACCAAATGCAGCAATTCCAGGACGAACGCCTCTGGGCGGCTGGCAATGCGGTGCAGATGCTCAGCAACTGCATTGCGCAAACCATCGAATACACCCGTGAGCGGCAGATTTTTGGCCGCTCGGTGCTCGATCAGCAGGTGGTGCATTTCAAACTGGCCGAATTACAAACCGAGGTGGAGAGCCTGCGCGGTTTGACCTACATGGCGTTGGAGAAATACCTCGACGGCCAGGACGTCACCCAGTGGGCCTCCATGGCCAAACTCAAGGCGGGGCGTTTGTTGCGAGAGGTGCCCGACGCGTGCATGCAGTACTGGGGTGGCATGGGCTACACCTGGGAGAACCCCGTCTCCCGCCTCTGGCGCGATGGCCGTCTGACCTCCATTGGCGGCGGTGCGGACGAGGTCATGCTGGGCATCATCAGCAAAACCATGCACATCTTGCCCCGGAGCTGAGCATGCCAACCCATCAAGTCGAGAACCAGTCCACACCGCTTGTCGACGTCAACCTCTGGGAACATGACGCGGCCTTGCAATCCGCCCTCCAGGCGCTCGCGCCCGCACAAGCCAGCAGCGCTCATCACCGCCTCAACGCGCTGGGCGCGCGTTGTGGCAGCGCGCAGGCCCAAGCTTGGGCTTTCGAAGCCAACCAGTTCAAGCCCCAGCTCCACACCCATGACCGCTTTGGCCACCGCTTGGACGAAGCCCGCTTCCACCCTGCTTACCACCACCTCATGGCCCTCGCCTTGGGCGAGGGGTTGCACGCCCAACCCTGGGCGCACCCCGGCCCTGGGGCGCAAGTGGAACGTGCGGCGGCTTACTACCTCTTTGGACAGCTCGAAAACGGGGTGCAATGCCCCGTGACCATGACCTACGCGGTCATCCCCGTCATGGCCCAGCAGCCGGGGCTCGCCCCCACCTGGTTACCGCGCTTGCTGGCGCGCGACTACGACCCCATCTTGCGGCCGGTCACGCAAAAGACGGCCGTCACCATGGGTATGGGCATGACCGAGAAGCAAGGCGGCTCTGACGTGCGTCGCAACAGCACCTTGGCCACCCTCGATGGGCAAGACACCTGGGGTGAGCGCTACACCGTGCGCGGCCACAAGTGGTTTTTCTCGGCCCCCATGTGTGATGCCTTCCTGATCCTCGCGCAAACCGACCCGGATTCCTCGGCCGGACTGACCTGCTTTTTCTTGCCCCGCATCCTCCCCGATGGCCAACGCAATCACCTGCGCGTGCAGCGGCTCAAAGACAAAATTGGCAACCTCTCCAACGCCTCGTCTGAAGTGGAGTTCGAAGACGCCTACGTCTGGCGGGTCGGTGAGGTCGGGCGCGGCGTGCCCACCATCTTGGAGATGGGCAACCACACCCGGCTCGATTGCGCCATCGGCAGCGCCGCCATCCAGCGCGCGGGCTTGATCCAATCGTTGCACCACGCGCGCGCGCGCCAAGCCTTTGGTCGCCACCTCGCCGAGCAACCCCTCATGCAGTCTGTGCTGGCGGACTTATGCCTCGAGAGCGAGGCCTCCATGTGGCTGGCCTTATTCCTGGCCCGCACCTTCGATGCCGACGCCGACGCCACACAGCAAGCCCTGCGTCGGGTGCTGACCCCCGCCGCCAAATACTGGATCTGTAAGCGTCTGCCCCACGTCATGGCCGAGAGTATGGAGGTGTTGGGCGGCAATGGCTATGTGGAGGAGGGGCCCTTTGGCCGTCTTTTCCGCGAGAGTCCACTCAATTCCATTTGGGAGGGCTCCGGCAACGTGATGTGCCTCGATGTCTTGCGGGCGCTGGGCCGAGGTCACGAATCGGCCGAGGCCCTGCGCGCGCTCTGGCAAGAGGCCCGCGGCCTACACCCCGCGTATGACGCCCAAGTGCGCGCCACCGAAGCGTGGCTCTTCGATCCGGCAAGGTCGCTGGAGGAGCACACGGCGCGGGCATGGACCGAGCGCATTGCTTTGCTCACCCAAGCCGCCTTGTTGTGGCGCCACGCCCCGCAAGAAAATGCCGCGCTCTTTGTCGAAACCCGATTGGGCACCGACTGGCGCGGCACGATGGGCAGTCATCCTGCCCTAGCGGCCCAAGCCCGTGCGATCATGCAGCGGGCCTGGCCACAGGCTTGAGGCTTACTCTTTGTAGTAATCCGAAATCACTTTCCAGCGTCCATCCTGGATTTGCGACAGGCGCGACTGGTTCGAGCCCAGGCGCTTGGTAGCGCTAAAGCTGATGGGCGGGCTGCCAAACAAATCGCTGTCCACGCTCACCGTGTCCATGGCTTTGATGAAGCTGTCGGTGGTGAGGTTCGGACCGGCTTTTTGCGCGCCCTTGATGAACAAATCCATGATCAGGTAGCCATAAGCGGAGAACAAGCTCGGGTCTTCGTTGAAGCGGGTCTTGTACTTGTTGGCCCAGAAACGCATGGCGTTGGAGGGGTCATCCAGGTAAGGCTGCGCGGTGGTCATGGTGGCGTACATACCGTCCATGGCCTTGCCACCGAGCTTGTTGATCAAGTCGGTGTAGGCGGCACTGCTGCCGAGGAAGAGGGGGTTAAAGCCGGTCTTGCGAGCTTCCGCAATCGTGCCCACTGTCTCCCGAATGATGGTGCCCAACACCACAAACTCACAACCAGCCCCCTTCATGCGGGCGACCTGGGAGGAGAAGTCAGTGGCACCACGCTTGTAGGTGGTTTTTTCGGTGAAATCCATGTTCACCTTCTTGAGGCCTGCTTCAGCACCCCGCATGACTTCCAAGCCAAACTCGTCATCCTGGTGAATGATGCACACCTTGCTCACCTTCTTTTCCTGCACCATCTTGGGCAAGGCCATGCGCATTTGGTCGAAATAGGAGGCGAACACCGCGTACTTCAGGCGGTTGAGCGGCTCATACATTTCGCGTGCGGCGGTCACGGGCAGGAAGTTGATGATGTTTTTGGAGAACTGCACCGGCATGGACGCATTGTTTTGTGCCGTCCCCAGGTGGCCCGCCATGATGAAGATCTTGTCTTGGTTGACCAGCTTTTGCGCGGCCAGCACCGCCCGCTTGGGGTCGTAGCCATCGTCTTCCACCACCAAGCGCAGTCTGCGGCCATGGATGGCGCCTTGCTCGTTGAGTTCCTCCAAACGCAGCTGCAAGCCGTTACGAACTGCCTTGCCGTATCCGGCCAGCGGCCCTGATAAATCCTGAATGCTGCCAATCAAGATTTCATCTTTGGTCACCCCCTGCTGCTGCGCGTGGGCGCCACCGACCAGCGCCAGAGCGGCCACCAGTGGGGTCAGGAATTTGAATTTCATGCGCATCTCCTTTTGTGGTTAATCAACGATACATCGACTCAATCATGTCACGGTACTTTTGCTCAACGAACTTGCGCTTGAGCTTCATGGTGGGCGTGAGTTCGTCGTCCTCGGCGGTGAGTTGGTTTTCGAGCAGACGGAACTGCTTGATTTGCTCCACCCGGGCGAACTTGGTGTTGACCTTGTCAATTTCCTTTTGAATCAGGCCCACCACCTCTGGCGCACGCGTCAAACTGGCGTAGTTGGAGAAGGGCACATCATGGTCT
>VEQC01000032.1 GCA_018883455.1 Limnohabitans sp.
CTTTGTGGTGCTCACGCCCGACACCGAGGCCGAAATGGCCCATCTGGTCAAGGGCTGCATCGAACTGGGCCTGACCATCGTGCCGCGAGGTGGCGGCACCGGCTACACCGGCGGTGCCATTCCCCTGACCTGGAAGAGCGCGGTGATCAACACCGAAAAGCTCGAAGCCATGAGCGAAGTCGAGTGGTTGACTTTGCCTGGGCTTGACCAACCCGTCCCCACGGTGTGGACCGAGGCGGGTGTGGTCACGCAACGCGTGGCTGACGCGGCTGAGCGGGGCGGCTTTGTTTTTGCCGTGGACCCCACTTCGGCCGAGGCCAGCTGTATCGGCGGCAACATCGCCATGAACGCGGGCGGCAAGAAGGCTGTGCTGTGGGGCACTGCCCTGGACAACCTGGCGAGTTGGCGCATGGTGACCCCGGACGCCAAATGGCTCGAGGTGGTGCGTATCGGGCACAACTTGGGCAAGATTCATGACGCTGAATCGGCGCGCTTTGAGCTGCGCTATTTCGAGGCCGACGGCAAAACCCCCATTCGCACCGAAACCCTGGACATCCCCGGCCCCGCGTTCCGCAAAGCCGGCTTGGGCAAGGACGTGACCGACAAATTCCTCAGCGGCCTGCCCGGCGTGCAAAAAGAAGGCTGCGATGGCCTGATCACCAGTGCCCGTTGGGTGGTGCATCGCATGCCCAGCCATACCCGCACGGTGTGCTTGGAATTCTTCGGCCACGCCCGTGACGCGGTGCCCAGCATTGTGGAAATCAAGGATTTCATGTTCGCCGAGCAAAAGCGCAGCGGCACGGTACTCGCCGGACTCGAACACCTCGACGACCGCTACCTGCGCGCAGTGGGTTACTCCACCAAGAGTAAACGTGGTGGGCTGCCCAAGATGGTCTTGATTGGGGACATTGCCGGAGACGACCCCGACGCCGTGGCGGCGGCCACCTCCGAGGTGGTTCGTCTCGCCAACGCCCGCAGTGGCGAAGGCTTTGTGGCGGTGAGCCCGGAGGCCCGCAAAAAATTCTGGCTCGACCGCAAGCGCACCGCCGCCATCAGCCGTCACACCAACGCCTTCAAGGTCAATGAGGATGTGGTCATCCCCTTGCCCCGCATGGCCGAGTACACCGACGGCATCGAGCGCATCAACATCGAACTCTCCCTGCGCAACAAGATTGAGCTCTGCGACGCCTTGGAGCGCTTCCTGGCGCAGGGCCAATTGCCGCTGGGCAAATCTGACGACGCCGCCGATATCCCCTCGCCCGAGTTGCTCGAAGATCGTGTGACGCAGGCTCGCCAGTGCATCGCCGCCGTTCGAGCCGAGTGGCAGGATTGGCTCGCGCGTTGTGACGACTTGTTCCCCCAATTGCAAGACCACAGCCTGCGCGCCAGTTGGAAGCTGCAAATTCGCACGCCCTTGCAGCACATTTTTTCCGGCGCGGCATTCGCCCCCATTCTGCGCGAGTGCGAGGCCATCCATCAACGCGTGCTCAAGGGCCGGGTATGGGTGGCGCTGCACATGCACGCTGGGGACGGCAATGTCCACACCAACATTCCTGTCAATAGCGACAACTACGCCATGCTGCAAACCGCGCATGAGGCGGTGGCGCGCATCATGGTGCTTGCGCGTTCGCTCGACGGCGTGATTTCGGGCGAACACGGCATTGGCATCACCAAGCTCGAATTCCTCAGCGACGAGGAGCTACGCCCCTTCGCGCAGTACAAATCACGCGTGGATCCGAACGGGCATTTCAACAAAGGTAAGCTCATGCGCCACGACGGGCGCGACCCGGATTTGCGCCAAGCCGACCTGCGCCATGCCTACACCCCGAGCTTTGGCCTCATGGGGCACGAATCGCTCATCATGCAGCAGTCCGACATTGGTGCGATTGCCGATAGCGTTAAGGACTGCCTGCGCTGCGGCAAATGCAAGCCCGTTTGCAGCACGCATGTGCCGCGCGCCAACTTGCTCTATTCGCCGCGCAACAAAATTCTGGCCACCTCCCTGCTCATCGAAGCCTTCCTCTACGAAGAGCAAACACGCCGAGGGGTATCCATCAAGCATTGGCAGGAATTCGAAGATGTGGCCGATCACTGCACGGTCTGCCACAAGTGCTTGAGCCCTTGTCCAGTGAAGATCGATTTTGGCGACGTCACCATGAACATGCGCAACCTCTTGCGCAAGATGGGGCAAAAGAGCTTCCGCCCCGGTCACGCGGCGGCCATGTTCATGCTCAACGCCACGCGCCCAGAGACCATCAAGCTCGCCCGCGCCCTCACGGTGGATGTGGGCATGCGCGTGCAACGCTGGGCCAGTGATTTGCTGCAAGTGGTTGCCCGGCGACAAACGCGCAAGCCCCCGGCCACGGTGGGCGCACCGCCTCTCAAGGAAGAGGTCATTCACTTCGTCAACAAGAAAATGCCCGGCAACCTGCCCAAGCGCACGGCGCGGGGTTTGCTCGATATTGAAGACAAAGACTACGTGCCCATCATCCGCAATCCCGAGACCACGACGACGGAAACCGAAGCCGTGTTTTACTTCCCGGGTTGCGGCTCCGAGCGCCTCTTTAGCCAGGTGGGCCTGGCCACCCAGGCCATGCTCTGGCACGCCGGGGTGCAAACCGTGCTGCCGCCGGGCTACCTCTGTTGCGGGTACCCGCAGCGCGGCGCGGGGCAGTTCGATCGGGCGGAAAAAATCATCACCGACAACCGGGTCCTGTTCCACCGCGTGGCCAACACGCTCAACTACCTTGACATCAAAACCGTGGTGGTGAGCTGCGGCACCTGCTATGACCAACTCCAGGGCTACAAGTTCGAGGAAATCTTCCCCGGCTGTCGCATTGTGGATATTCACGAATACCTGCTCGAAAAAGGCATCACCCTGGATGGGGCTCAGGCCGGTGGCTACCTCTACCACGACCCCTGCCACAGCCCAATGAAGCAGCAAGACCCCCTCAAGACGGTGCGATCGCTGGTGGGCTCGGAAGTCCTCAAGAGCGATCGTTGCTGCGGGGAGTCTGGAACACTGGGCGTGACGCGCCCCGACATCTCGACTCAGGTGCGTTTCCGCAAGGAAGAAGAACTGCGTCGCAATGAAGCCACCCTGCGCGCGCAGACGGGTGAGGCGCAAGGCAATCTCAAAATCCTCACCAGCTGCCCGAGTTGCTTGCAGGGGCTGTCGCGTTATGGCAACGACTTGCAAAACGGATTGCTCGAAGCCGATTACATTGTGGTGGAAATGGCGCGCCACATCCTGGGCGAGCAATGGCTGCCCGAATACGTCACCCGTGCCAATGCCGGCGGCATTGAGCGGGTGCTGGTCTGAACCCCGAGGAAACACGCCCATGACTGCCACCACGGTTCCCGCCCCCGAGTCGCTCACCGTTCACGGCACCTCCCGGGTGCTGGAAATCCGCTTCACCGACGGCGCGAGTTTCAGCATTCCCTTTGAGCTCATGCGCATCTACAGCCCCTCGGCCGAGGTACGGGGGCACGGGCCTGGCCAGGAAGTCTTGCAAACGGGCAAACGCCAAGTGGACATTCTGGAGCTCGAACCGGTGGGCAACTACGCCGTCAAGCCGACGTTTTCCGATGGGCACGACACCGGCCTCTACACCTGGGAGTACTTGTACTTTCTGGGCCAACAACAAACCCAACTTTGGGCTGATTACGAGGATCGTTTAAAGGCCGCTGGCGCCTCGCGTGACGACCCCATGCCCCAGTCCGCCGGCGCGGGTTGCGGGCATCACCACTGAGCATCGCCATGGCCGAGACGCATTTTGGTTATCAGCGGGTCGAGGAGGCGGACAAAGCGCGCAAGGTGCGCGGCGTGTTTGACTCCGTGGCCGCCAAGTATGACGTGATGAACGACCTCATGTCGGCTGGCTTGCACCGGGCTTGGAAGCGCTACACCCTGATGGTGGCCAACCTTAAGCCGGGGCAGCGCGCGCTCGACATTGCCGCCGGCACGGGGGATTTGACGCGTGGCTTTGCCCGGCAGGTGGGCCCCACGGGCGAGGTCTGGCACACCGACATCAATGAAGCCATGCTGCGCGTGGGGCGGGACCGACTGCTCGACGAGGGCCTGCTTTTGCCCAGCGTGGTGTGTGACGCCGAGCGTCTGCCCTTTCCCAACGCCTATTTCGACCTCGTTTGCGTGGCCTTTGGCCTGCGCAACATGACCCATAAAGACCGCGCGCTCACCGAGATGGCGCGCGTCCTCAAGCCCGGCGGGAAGCTGCTGGTCCTGGAGTTCTCCAAGGTGGCCAAACCCCTTGAAAAACCCTACGACTGGTATTCTTTCCATATCTTGCCCAAACTAGGGGCCTGGGTGGCTGGAGACGAGGCCAGTTATCGATACTTGGCGGAGTCCATCCGCATGCACCCAGATCAAGAGGCGTTGAAGCAATTGATGAAACAGTCGGGTTTTGGGCATGTGGATGTGCACAACCTCACAGCAGGCCTGGTGGCGCTGCATGTGGGCATCCAATGCGGATAGGCCTGAGCGTAATTTGCGAGGAGAAACCATGAAGACCTATGCCTTGATTTTGGCCTGTGCGATGTCCCTGACGAGCCTGCATGCCCAAGCGGCCAAGCGCTTGGGCGGTGGTAAGTCCGTCGGACAGCAGTCGAGCCAAGTCACCCAGCGCGAGGCGGCACGCCCTGCGCCCACCAATACCCCGGCGACGCCGGCTCAAGCCTCGCCAAACACGGCGCCTCAAGCCCAGCCCGCTGCAGCGACACCATCGCCTGTGGCGGCACAGCCACAGCGCAAGCCCTGGGGTGCCATGCTCGGCGGATTGGCCGCAGGCCTGGGCCTGGCTTGGCTTGCCCACTCCCTCGGGTTTGGCGAGGCTTTTGGTGAAATCTTGCTCATGGGCTTGGTGTTGATGCTGGCCGTGGTGCTCATTGGGGCGTTTTTGCGTCGTCGTCAGGGTGGCTCTGCGGCCCCGGCTTACGCCTATCAAGGCGCGGGCGCGACTGCCGAGCCCTCGGCCTTGCCCCAGTACAACCCTCGCAACGTTGGCAACGACGCCTCGGCACGCCCCATGGATACCGAACCCAGCTACGCCGCGCCTGCGGCACGTCAGGGTGCGTTGATTGGATCGGCCATCGCCACTGAGTCGGGCTGGAGTGTGCCCGCTGGATTTGACCGTCAAGGTTTTGAGACCGCTGCCAAGGAGACCTTCGTCACCTTGCAAAAAGCCTGGGATCGGGCCGATATCCCGTCCCTGCGCACCATGATGACGGACGGCATGCTGACCGAAATCCGTCAGCAATTGGCTGAGCGTGAAGCTCAAGCTCCCGGCGCCCCCAACCAGACCGATGTGGTCATGCTGGAGGCCCAGTTGCTGGGCATCGAAGACACCGGCGCGTTCTACCTCGCCAGCGTCGAGTTCTCAGGCTTGATTCGGGAAGATCCCTCTGCGGGTCCCACCCCCTTCCGCGAGGTCTGGAACATGTCCAAGCCCAAGGATGGCAGCAGCGGCTGGCTGGTGGCTGGCGTACAGGCGCTCGAGTGAATTGCGCCTCCCGCCTTAGGGAATAATCGGGGACCATGGCCACATCGTCCCCGCTTTCTTTTTTGGACGCGCTTCGCGAGCGCATCACCGCCCACCCTCCCCCAGGGTGGCCGCCGCCGCCTTGGCTGATCCATGAGATCACCCAGCGGGCCTTGTTGTTGGTCAACCACGTCGTCATGCAGGAGCCGCAAGCCATGGCGCGCATGCGTGCGCACCAGGGTCGGCGCATCACCTTGGCCTGGCAAGGGCTTGAAGTGCATGTGGCCGTCACCCCGGCGGGTCTGCTCGAAGCGCTGCCCAGCGCGGCGACGCCCGCCGACCTTCGCTTAGTCTTGGCCGACACTGACCCCCGCGAGGCCCTTCGGGCCTGGCTTGAAGGGGGTAAGCCTCGCTTGCACGTGCAGGGCGATGTCATGCTGGCTGCCGATATCAATTGGCTGGTCGACCACCTGCGCTGGGAAGTGGAGGAAGATCTGGCGCGCTGGCTGGGCGACGCCCGAGCCCACCAGGTCATGCAGGTTGCCCGGCGTTTGGGTGAAGCCTTGCGCAGGTGGGTGGTGCAGCGTGCCACCCCTGGAGCTGCGCCATGACGCGCTTGCTGCGAAGCTTCACGATTGTCTACATTGTCCTGCGCCATGGGCTCGATGCCCTGCTTCTCGGGAGTTTCAAGCATCCCCTCCTGCGTTTGGCCGCGCGGCTTTTGAGCCTGGGGCGCGACCTGCACAAACCCCGCGGCGAGCGCTTGCGTCAGGCCTTGGAGGAGCTGGGCCCGATCTTCGTGAAGTTTGGTCAAGTGCTCTCCACCCGACGCGACTTGTTGCCCCCCGACATCGCCGAGGAATTCGCCCGCTTGCAAGACCGGGTGCCGCCCTTTCCCAGCGAGACGGCCATGGCCATCATCGAGCGGGCCTATGGAAGGCCTCTGTCGGCGGTTTTTGAGAGCTTTGAGCGTGAGCCCGTGGCGAGTGCGTCCATTGCACAGGTGCACTTTGCCACCTTGCGAGACCGCCAAGGCCAAGTGCGCGAAGTGGCCGTCAAGGTGCTGCGCCCTGGCATGTTGAGCGTGATCGACAAAGACCTGGCCCTCATGCGCACCATGGCGGTTTGGTTGGAGCGGCTCTCCAACGATGGCAAGCGCCTCAAGCCCCGTGAGGTGGTGGCCGAGTTCGACAAGTATTTACACGACGAACTCGACCTCATTCGCGAGGCCGCCAACGCCGCCCAGTTACGCCGCAACATGAGCGGTCTCGATTTGGTGCTGATTCCCGAGATGTTTTGGGATTTCTGCCGCACCGATGTGCTCGTGATGGAGCGCATGGCCGGGGTGCCCATCAGCCAGGTTGAGCGCTTGCGCGAGGCGGGCGTGGATATCCCTAAGCTCGCGCGCGATGGCGTGACCATTTTCTTCACCCAGGTGTTTCGCGATGGGTTTTTCCACGCCGACATGCACCCGGGCAACATCATGGTGAGTCTGGCGCCAGCGACCTTTGGTCGCTATGTGTCCTTGGACTTTGGCATCGTGGGCACGCTGACGGAGTTCGACAAGGAGTACTTGGCGCAGAACTTCACCGCGTTTTTCCGCCGCGACTATAAACGGGTAGCCGAACTTCACATCGAATCGGGTTGGGTGCCACCGGAGACCCGGGTGGATGAGCTTGAGTCGGCGATTCGGGCCGTTTGCGAGCCGTATTTTGATCGTCCCCTCAAAGAAATTTCGCTGGGCATGGTGCTCATGCGCCTCTTCCAAACCTCGCGCCGCTTCAATGTGGAAATCCAACCCCAGTTGGTCTTGTTGCAAAAAACCTTGCTCAACATCGAAGGCTTGGGGCGTCAACTCGATCCCGATCTGGATTTGTGGAGCACCGCCAAACCCTTTCTGGAGAAGTGGATGGTCGAGCAAGTGGGGCCGCGCAAACTCTGGGAGCAGTTGCGCTCGGAGGCGCCGCGCTACGCCAAGCTACTCCCTGGCTTGCCTCGCTTGCTCCATGATTTCCTGCAAACACCGCAGGGGCCCTCACCCCTGCTGATGCAGCGTTTGCTCGAGGAGCAGCGCACCACCAATCGACTCTTGCACCGATTGGGCTGGGTTGGCATGGGTTTCCTGCTGGGCGTCCTGTCCATGCAGTTCCTCGGGACGTCTTACTAATTCAACAGGAGGTTGTCTGGTATGTTGCTCACCTTGGTGATGGTTTATTTGCTGGGCACGATTGTGATCGGCCTGATTGCGGCCAAGCGGGTGAAAAACGCCGCCGACTTTGCGATTGCCGGACGACATTTGCCTCTCTACATGATTGTGACCACCACCTTTGCCACGTGGTTTGGCTCCGAAACTGTTTTGGGAATCCCCGCCAAGTTTGTCAATGGCGGCCTCAGCGGCGTGGTGGAGGATCCTTTCGGCGCGGGCAGTTGTTTGATATTGGTCGGGCTTTTTTTCGCGGGTCGCCTCTACCGCATGACCTTGTTGACGATCAGCGACTATTACCGGGAGCGCTATGGTCGGGCGGTGGAGACGATTTGCTCCATCCTCATCATGGTGAGCTACCTCGGCTGGGTTTCGGCCCAAGTCACGGCGCTCGGCCTGGTCTTTAACGTCCTCTCGGGCGGCACCATCGGCTTGCCCATGGGCATGCTCATTGGGGTTGTCTCCATTTTGGCTTACACCCTCTTTGGCGGCATGTGGTCGGTGGCGGTGACCGATTTCATCCAAATGATCATCTTGGTGGTGGGCTTGTCCGTTCTGGCCGTGTTCGCCGCGGATCAAGCGGGGGGGGCTGAGAAAGTGATCACCCTCGCGACCTCCCAAAACCTCTTTCAGTTCTTCCCTGAGCCCGATTTCAAAGAGTGGCTGTTTTTCATTGGCGCGGCGGTCACCATCATGTTTGGATCGATCCCGCAACAAGACGTCTTTCAGCGCGTGATGTCAGCCAATAGCGCCAAAGCGGCCACTTGGGGGCCGGTCATTGGCGGGGTGTGCTACATCTTGTTTGCTTTCGTGCCCATGTTCTTGGTGGTGAGCGCGCTCATCATCATGCCCGAGCAGGCGGCGGACCTGATTGCCGATGACCCCCAAAAGGTCTTGCCTACCTTGGTGGTCGAACACATGCCCTTTGTGATGCAAGTCCTGTTCTTTGGCGCCCTGCTCTCGGCCATCAAGTCTTGCGCCTCCGCCACCTTGCTCGCCCCGAGCGTGACCTTCACCGAGAACATCTGGCGCCAGTTCCACCCGCACCAAAGCGATGCCCAGGCCCTGAAGGCCATGCGCGTGACGGTGTTGGTTTTTAGCGGTTTGGTTCTGGCCTACGCCATCCTGATGCAAGGCACTTCCATTTATGAAATGGTCTCGGGTGCCTATCAGGTCACCCTGGTGGGGGCTTTCATCCCCCTGTTGTTCGGCCTGTATTGGCCGCGCGCCACGACCCAAGGGGCGCTTTTCAGCATTGTGTTGGGCATTTTGGCTTGGCTGCTGTTCCTTGCCACCCCGGCGGGCGAAGTCTTCCCCCAGCAACTCGCGGGCTTGCTCGCCAGCCTGGTGGGAATGCTGGCGGGCTCCCTCGGGCCGCAGGCGATCCGCAACCGCCATGGGGCACATTACCGCCTGGCGGGTGGGGGCGCCCATTGAAAACCGGGGCAGGGACGCCATTTATAATGGTTGGTTTGTCCTATCCACGATTCCTGCCATGCCCATCTATGCCTACAAATGCGCGTCCTGCGGCCATGCCAAGGACGTTTTGCAAAAAATTTCCGACGCGCCCCTGACCGAATGCCCGGCTTGCGGCGCGCAAGCCTTTGCCAAGCAGCTCACGGCCGCCGGTTTCCAGCTCAAGGGCTCAGGTTGGTACGCCACCGATTTCCGCGGCGGCTCGACCTCCGCGGCCACGGACAGCCCCGCGTCTGAGGCCGCCAGCAGCGGTAACTCTGCCACGGAGACGGCCACTGCCACTGCGGCGACGCCCTGTGGCGGCTCCTGCGCCTGCCATTGAGGCCCGAGACCATGCCCGTTCGCAAGTACCTCCTCGCAGGCCTGTTGGTGTGGACGCCGCTGGCCATCACCGTGGCGGTGCTGAGCTGGCTGGTCGATTCGCTCGACGGTGCTTTCATCGGCACCATCACCCGCCTGCACCTGCTCTCACCCGAGACCATCGCCTGGCTCGCCCAGGTGCCCGGTTTGGGCGTGATATTGGTGGCCATTGGCCTTTTGGCCACCGGCGCCTTGGTCTCCAATGTGGCGGGCCGCTGGTGGGTTCGCCAGTGGGACCGACTCTTTACCCACATCCCGATCGTCAAATCCATCTACACCAGTGTCAAAAAGGTTTCGGACACCTTGTTCTCCGACAGCGGCAACGCTTTTCGTCAGGCCTTGCTGGTGCAGTACCCGCGTCAAGGTGTTTGGACCATCGGATTTCAGACCGGGACGCCTTCTGGCGAGGTGGCACGCCATCTGGGTGAAGATTGGATGAGCATTTACGTGCCGACCACGCCCAACCCCACCAGCGGCTTCTTCCTGGTGGTTCCGCGGTCCGAGGTGATCGTGCTCGACATGAGCGTTGACGAAGCTCTGACCTATGTCATTTCCATGGGCGCCGTGGCTCCGGGCGCCCAAGTCTCCCCCAAAGAAAGCAAGTAATCATGGCCATGCGTTCCCACTATTGCGGTCTCGTGACCGAGGCCCTCATTGGCCAGACTGTGACCCTTTGTGGTTGGGTCAACCGTCGGCGCGATCATGGCGGCGTCATCTTCATCGACCTGCGCGATCGCGAAGGCCAGTGCCAGGTGGTGTGCGATCCCGACCGCCCCGAGATGTTCCGCAGCGCCGAAGATTTGCGCAACGAGTTCTGCATCCAGATCAAGGGTTTGGTGCGTGCCCGTCCCGAGGGCACGGTCAACGACAACCTCAAGAGCGGCAAGATCGAAATTCTTTGCCACGAGTTGGTGGTGCTCAATGCTTCGGTCACACCGCCGTTCCAGATCGACGACGAAAACCTCTCCGAAACCACTCGCCTCACGCACCGCGTGCTCGATTTGCGCCGCCCCTACATGCAGCGCAACCTGATGCTGCGCTACAAAGTGGCGATGGAAGTGCGCAAGTACCTCGATGAAAACGGCTTCATCGACATCGAAACGCCCATGCTCACCAAGAGCACGCCCGAGGGCGCGCGTGACTACCTGGTGCCCAGCCGCGTGCACGATGGTCAATTCTTTGCCTTGCCGCAATCGCCCCAACTCTTCAAGCAATTGTTGATGGTGGCCGGTTACGACCGCTACTACCAGATCACCAAGTGCTTCCGCGACGAAGACTTGCGCGCCGATCGTCAACCCGAATTCACCCAAATCGATATCGAAACTTCCTTCCTGACCGAAGAAGAAATTCGGACCATGTTCCAAGGCATGATCAAGCGGGTGTTTGTCAACACCATGAACATCGACCTGGGCGATTTCCCGGTCATGGCCTACAGCGAGGCCATGCATCGCTTTGGTTCGGATAAGCCCGATTTGCGTGTCAAGCTCGAATTCACCGAGCTCACCGACGTCATGGCCGATGTCGAGTTCAAGGTCTTCAGCGGCCCGGCTACCATGAAGGGCGGTCGTGTGGTGGCGCTGCGGGTTCCGGGTGGTGCCGACATCAGTCGCAGCGAGATTGATGAATACACCGAATTCGTGAAGATTTATGGCGCCAAGGGTTTGGCTTGGATCAAGGTCAACGACTTGGCCAAAGGCCGTGAAGGCTTGCAGTCACCGATCGTCAAAAACCTGCACGACGCCGCCATCGAGGCGGTGCTCACACGCACCGGCGCGCAAAACGGCGATATCCTCTTTTTTGGCGCCGACAAGGCCAAGATCGTCAACGACGCCATTGGAGCCTTGCGCTTGCGCGTGGGCCACAGTGAATTGGCGAAAAAGAACGGCTTGTTCGAGGACCGCTGGGCGCCGCTGTGGGTGGTCGATTTCCCCATGTTCGAATACGACGAGGAAGCCGACCGTTGGACCGCCGTCCACCATCCCTTCACCGCGCCCAAGGACGGTCACGAGGATTGGATGGTCACCGCCCCCGAGAAATGCGTTGCCAAAGGCTACGACATGGTGCTCAATGGCTGGGAAATCGGCGGCGGCTCGGTGCGTATCCACCGTGCCGACGTGCAACAAAAAGTCTTTGACGCCTTGCGCATCTCCCCCGAGGAAGCTCAGCTCAAATTCGGCTTCTTGCTCGACGCCTTGCAATACGGTGCGCCTCCCCACGGCGGCCTGGCCTTCGGTTTGGACCGCATCATCACCCTGATGACAGGGGCGGAATCCATTCGCGACGTCATCGCCTTCCCCAAAACCCAGCGCGCGCAGTGCTTGTTGACCCAGGCACCCTCGCCGGTGGATGAGAAACAGTTGCGCGAGTTGCACATTCGCTTGCGCAATCCCATGCCCGCGTGAGCCTGAGCCAACGCCTGTCCCTGCCCGACGGGCGAGGCCTGGCCTACACGCGGTCGGGGCCCGAGACGGCTGCGGTCTTGCTCTGTTTGCCGGGCTTGCTGGAAACCCGGCAAACCTTTGATCCGCTGATCCAACAGGCCGAAGCGGCCGGTCTGGATCTGCAAATCATCAGCTTGGACTGGTGCGCCAGAGGGGACTCCGACCCCTTGCCCGGCGATATCGGCTATGCCTTCTCGGTCTACTTGCAGGATTTGAATCACGCCATCGCGGCCCTGGTGCCCGACACCTCGCGTGCGCTCAACCTGCTGGGTACCAGCATGGGGGGCTTGCTGGCTTTTTACTACGTGGCGCAAGGCCGACGGCCAGTGGCGCATATCCTCCTCAATGACATCGGCTTGAGCTTGGATTGGACGTCCATCCTGGGGCTCTACCGTGGCGGCGCTGACGAGGGCCTGCGCCAAGACCCCTTGGCCTGGGCGCGCGCGTTGCGCGTTACCCCGGGGGCGCTCCAAGGCGTGGCATCGCCCCAGCATTTCGATATGCCTTATCAAAAAAGTTTGCGCGGCATGCGCTTTGAAGCTTGTTTGAAAGGATTTACAGGCCAGCTGAGTTTGGTGCACGGCGGTCTATCCGAGGTCTGTCGTCCCCACCAAGTGCAAGAACTCAAGCAACGCTTCCCCCAGGCCCGCGTAATGAGCGTTCCCACGGCGGCGCACCCCGTGCCCTTCACCTCAGCGGTGATCGATTTCCTCTTGACGGCGCTGCCTGTCCCCACCACGACCGCGACCGCGACCGCGACCGTCCCGCCACCGGACTCGGCAACCACGCCAAGCCCAGGCCCCGCTTTAGGCTGGCGCGAGGCCTTACGGAAGTGGTGGCAGCGGCTTCGCCACCCTCCCGCGCCATGAACCGGCTCAAGGTCGTCACGTACAACATTCACAAAGGCGTGCAGGGCTTAGGTCCTGCCCAACGTCTGGAAATCCACAATCTGTTGCATGCCGTGGAGCAGTTTGATGCCGATTTGGTGTGCTTGCAGGAGGTTCGTCTCCATCATCGCTTGCAAGCCCGGCGTTTTCGGCGTTGGCCGCACGAGGGTCAGGCCGAGTATCTGGCCCCGGAAGGCTACGAGGCGGTGTATCGCACCAATGCCGTGACGCGCCATGGGGAGCATGGCAACGCCCTGCTCAGCCGCTGGCCGGTGCTTGACCACCAGCACGAAAACATCTCAGACCACCGGTTCGAACAGCGCGGTTTGCTGCACGTGACGGTCCAAGTGCAAGGTCGTGAGGTGCATGTGGTGGTGGTTCATTTTGGCCTGTTGCCCATGAGCCGTGTGCGCCAAGCCGAGCAGTTGTGTGCCTTTGTGACCCGAGAGATTCCGGCAGAGGCCCCGGTGCTGGTGGCGGGTGATTTCAACGATTGGGGACAGACCGTCAGTCGCATTCTGGCGCGCTCGGGTTTGCAGCCGAGTCAGGCGCGCCACCCCACGCCCACGTTTCCGGCCCGATTGCCCCTGGTGCAACTCGATCACATCTACGCCCGAGGATTGGTGGCGCAAGCCTGCGCAACGCCCCAGGGGCGCATTTGGTCGCGCATGTCCGACCATCTCCCCCTGTTGGTGGAGTTTGATTGGGGGGAGGGCGCATGAGCGCGCACGGCCATCGCATCACGCTCTTGGAGCGGGGTGAGGCGTATTTCCCGGCATTGATTGCCGCGCTGGATGCGGCGCGCGAAGAAGTCTTCTTCGAGTCCTACATCTTTGACCCGCGGCGCGCCGGTGAGGCGGTTGCGCACGCGCTCATGCGCGCGGCCGAGCGGGGGGTAGCGGTCTGGCTGATGATGGATGGCATTGGTTCATCGCGCTTGTCGCAGGAATGGCAAGACCGACTCGTGGCAGCCGGAGTGCGATGCCACGTTTACTTGCCCTTCACGCCCTGGAGCATTTGGTTGCCGACCCGTTGGCGCCGCTTGCACCGCAAGCTGTGCGTGATCGATGGGCAGGTGGGCTTTTGCGGGGGGATCAATGTCATCGATGATTATTTAGACCTCGACGACGACACCCCTCTGCGTAACCCCCGTTTCGATTACGCCGTGCGGGTCGAAGGACGGGTGGTCCCCGCCATGCGCGAGACCATGCGCCAATTGTGGACGCGCGTGGAAGCGCTCCAGGAGTTGCGAGCCCACGACTTGCAGGCCCTGCGTCGGTTGTGGCGCAGAACCGATTTTGAGTTCCGACCGTCCCCGCGTGGCGAGGTGCAATTGGTCTTGCGCGACAACTTGCGGTACCGCCGGCGCATCGAGCAGGTTTATCTGGCCGCCATCCACCGCGCCGAGGACGAAATCCTGATTGCGAGCGCCTACTTCTTTCCCGGGGGGCGCTTGCGTCGGGCACTGCAAGCGGCCGCGCGCCGGGGCGTGAAGGTCTCGCTGCTGTTGCAGGGGCATTCGGATCATTGGCTGGCCTACCGCGCGGCTCGGGTGTTGTTTGCCCAGTTACTGGCCGCGGGCGTGCAGATCTACGAGTACCCCTTTAGCTTCATGCACGCCAAGGTAGCCGTCATTGACCGGCGCTGGGCTACGGTGGGCTCATCCAATTTGGACCCCTTGAGCCTACTGCTGGCGCGGGAGGCGAATTTGGTCATGAAAGATAAGCACTTTGCCAGCGAACTGGCCAAGCACTTGAGCCATGCCATGGCACGCTCAGGGCCGGCGGTAGACCCCTGGCTGTTTGTGCGGCGGCACTGGAGCGAGCGCTGGCGTGACCGCTTGGCCTCGACCATCATGCGTCTGGGGGTCTGGTTGACTGGCCGGCGTTATTAGGGCGACGGTCTGCGGGCTTGCCCACGGTGGGGGATTCAATTCACTGCTACCATGAGGGAATGAACTCCAAACTGCAGTCCGATGAAGGCACGCCCGTCTCGGTCAAGATTCGTGAACGAATCCTAGCCGCCCGCAAGCGTTTCCATGCCAACGACAATATCTCTGATTTCATCCAGCCGGGCGAACTCGAAGCGCTGCTCGATGAGGTGGAGGTGAAGATGAAAGGGGTGCTCGAGAGCTTGGTGATCGACACCCAAAGCGACCACAACACCTCGGACACCGCCCGTCGGGTGGCGAAGATGTACTTGCAGGAAGTCTTTCGGGGCCGTTACGCCCAAGCCCCCACGATTACCGAGTTCCCCAACGCCGAACACCTCAATGAGCTGATGATCGTGGGGCCGATCACGGTGCGCAGTGCTTGCAGCCACCATTTTTGCCCGGTGATCGGTCAAATCTGGATTGGCGTGCTACCCAATGAGCGCACCAACGTCATCGGCCTGTCCAAATACGCGCGCTTGGCCGAATGGGTCATGGGGCGCCCCCAGATTCAAGAAGAAGCGGTGGTGCAACTGGCCGATTTGATTCAGTCCAAAACCCAGCCCGATGGCTTGGCTATCGTGATGGAAGCGAGCCACTACTGCATGTCCTGGCGTGGCGTCAAAGACATGGACAGCAAGATGATCAACTCCGTCATGCGCGGGGCCTTCCTCAAGGATTCCAACCTGCGCCGTGAATTTCTCTCTCTCCTGCCAAAGAAAGGCTGAAGCCATGCTGGTGCGATTGCTCTATGTCAGCCGTGCCGTCCATGAGGACGATAGCGCCGCGACCGAATCCATTCTCGGCAGCGCGCGCAAATACAACATGAGCCACGGGATCACAGGCGTGCTCTGCTACGGGGGCGGCATTTATCTGCAGGCCTTGGAAGGTGGGCGCAACCAAGTCAACGAGCTCTACGGCATTATTCTGCGCGACCAGCGCCACAAAGACGTGGTGTTGCTCGATTACGAAGAAATCCAGGAGCGGCGTTTTTTTGGCTGGACCATGGGCCATGTGCGCTTGGACAAGCTCAACCCCTCCATCGTGCTCAAATACTCCGAGACCGAGGAGCTCGACCCTTACGCCGTCTCTGGCCATGTGTCGTTCTCCTTGCTCGAAGAACTCATGGCCACGGCCTCCATCGTCGGTCGCGCCTAAAGCGTCAGAGGTTAGCCCGTGTGGCCTGTGCCACACACCGGGCAGTCGGCGCGCTTACTCAGGCCAATCTCATCGACGCGCAAGCCCCGCCCATCGAACATTTGTAAACGGCCCACCAAGCGGGAGGGCAACCCCGCGAGTATCTTCACCGCCTCCAAGGCTTGCAGGGTGCCAATCACCCCCACCAACGGGGCGAGCACGCCCATGGTGGCGCAGCGCACCTCCTCGGGCATTGCCTCGGGGGGAAACACGCAGGCGTAGCAGGGCGAGGTCGGTTCGCGCGCGTCATACACCGCCAATTGCCCATCGAGGCGAATGGCCGCCCCAGACACCAAGGGCACGCGGTGCTGCACGCAGGCGCGGTTGACGGCTTGGCGCGTGGCGAAGTTGTCGCAGCAGTCCAGCACCAAATCCACCTGTGGGACGATGTCTTGCAGACGCGCCTCATCAAGCCGCTCGGTGAGGGTATGCACCCGCACCTCGGGGTTGAGGGCGGCAATGGCCTCGCGTGCCGAGAGCACCTTGGCGAGGCCCACTCTTGCGGTGGTGTGGGCAATTTGGCGCTGCAAATTGGTGAGGTCGACTTCGTCGGGGTCGGCCAGGGTCAATTGCCCGACGCCAGAAGCGGCCAAATAGAGGGCGACGGGTGAGCCCAAGCCGCCCACCCCCACCACCAAAACATGGCTGTCGACCAAGCGCTGCTGGCCTTCAATGCCCACCTCGTCGAGGAGGATGTGGCGCGAATAGCGCAGCAGCTGGGCGTCGTTCACGATTACTGAGGCTTGCTGGTCTCAGCCTTGCGCTCGGTTTGGGTCTTGCTCGCGACCACCGGTTGGCCCTTGAGGCGGTTGAGGGCCTGCTGGAGTTGGAAATCCTTGTCGCTGCCGAACTCGGGCAAACGACGCTCGCTGGCAGGCTTTTTGGCTTCTTCTTCCAGGCGCTTGATGGCTTCCTCGCGCGCTTTCTCGCGTTTGGCGCGGTCTTCCTCGCCTTGCGCGGTCAAGTGCTTGTCAA
>VEQC01000222.1 GCA_018883455.1 Limnohabitans sp.
CAACAAGCCTTGGCCGACTTGCAGGCCAACCCGCCTTGTCCCCTGCCGCGCTTAGAGCTGCGCCGTGGTGCTGGCGCCTACATCTGTGGTGAAGAGTCCGCCATGATCGAGAGCATCGAGGGCAAGCGCGGCGAGCCCCGCTTGCGCCCGCCCTACATTGCCGAGGTTGGGCTCTTTGGTCGTCCCACCCTGGCGCACAACTTCGAGACCCTGCATTGGGTGCGCGACCTCCTCGATCATGGCCCGCAACACTTCACCCGTCACGGGCGTCAGGGCCGCAAAGGGCTGCGCAGTTTCAGCGTGAGTGGGCGCGTGCGCGAGCCGGGCGTCAAACTCGCGCCAGCGGGCATCAGCGTGCGCGAGCTGATCGACGAATACTGTGGCGGCATGTTGCCCGGCCACACCCTCTATGGCTATTTGCCCGGTGGCGCCTCCGGAGGTATTCTGCCGGCGAGCTTGGCCGATGTGCCCTTGGACTTTGACACCTTGCAACCCCATGGCTGCTTCATCGGCTCAGCCGCCGTCGTGGTCTTGAGTCAACACGATCGCGCCCGTGATGCCGCGCTCAACGCCATGCGCTTCTTCGCACACGAGAGTTGCGGCCAATGCACCCCTTGCCGCGTGGGCACCGAAAAAGCCACCCAACTCATGCAGGCCGCGCACTGGGATACCGCCACCCTGGAAGACCTCTGCCAAGTCATGACCGATGCCTCCATTTGCGGCTTGGGCCAAGCCGCCCCCAACCCCTTGCGTAGCGTGCTGCGCTATTTCCCGCAGGAGCTGGCATGAGCCAAGTGCCCATCACCTTCCGCCTAGACGACCAAACCCTCACCGCCGAGCCGCATGAAACCCTTCTGGAGGCGGCGCAGCGCCAAGGGCACGCCATCCCCCACCTGTGCCACCAACCGGGCCTGAGACCCGCGGGCAATTGCCGTGCCTGCGTCGTCGAAATCGACGGCGAGCGCACCTTGGCCGCGAGTTGCTGCCGCCGCCCCACCGAGGGCATGCAGGTGCGCCTGCAAACCGAGCGTGTCCGCCAAAACCAGCGCATGGTGCTGGAGTTGTTGCTCTCAGACATGCCCGCCGAAGGCGGCTACAAATGGGAGGGCCCCGAAACGCCAGCCCCGGCGCACCAGCATGGCGAACTCAGCCAATGGGCGCAAGCGCTCGAGGTTCAAGTGCGCCCGAGCCTCGCCGCGTTGCGCCGCCCAGCGGTCAGCCCCGACCTGAGCCATCCCGCCATGGCCGTGCAACTCGACGCCTGCATCCAGTGCAACCGCTGCGTGCGCGCCTGCCGCGAGGAGCAAGTCAACGACGTGCTCGGCTACGCTTGGCGCGGCGCGCACAGCCAGATCGTGCTCGACCTCAACGACCCCATGGGCGAGAGCCAATGCGTGGCCTGTGGCGAATGCGTCCAGGCCTGTCCCACTGGCGCCATCAGCGCCAAGACGCTCATCGGCCCACAAGCCGTCGACCGCAAGGTCGATTCCGTCTGTCCTTTCTGCGGCGTCGGATGCCTGCTCACCTACCAGGTGCGCGACGGCCGCATTGTCGCCGTCGAGGGGCGTGATGGCCCCGCCAATCAGTCGCGCCTGTGCGTCAAGGGGCGCTTTGGTTTTGACTACGCGCATCACCCCCATCGCCTCACCACACCGCTCATCCGCAAGAGCGGCGTGCCCAAGGACGAACAGGCCCTCACCCGCCTGAACCGGGATCCCTCCCGCTGGCAAGAAGTGTTTCGCGAAGCGACTTGGGAGGAAGCCCTGGCGTTCGCCGCCGACGGGTTGCGCCGCTTGCGTGACACCCACGGCCCGCGCGCCCTCGTGGGCTTTGGCTCCGCCAAAGGCAGCAACGAAGAGGCCTACCTCTTCCAAAAATTGGTGCGCACGGGTTTTCGCAGCAACAACGTCGACCACTGCACCCGCCTGTGCCACGCCTCGAGCGTTGCCGCCTTGCTCGAAGGCGTGGGCTCCGGTGCCGTCTCCAACCCCGTGGCCGACGTCGCGCACGCCGAGGTCATCCTGCTGATTGGCTCCAACCCCAGCGCCAACCACCCCGTGGCGGCGAGCTGGATGAAAAACGCCGCGCAGCGCGGCACGCGCATCATCCTGGCCGATCCGCGGGCCACCGACATCGCCCGCCATGCTTGGCGCCATTTGCCCTTCCAGGCCGATACCGATGTGGCCCTCATCAACGCCTTGCTCCATGTGGTCTTCGAGGAAGATTTGATCGACCATGCCTTTGTGCGCGAGCGGGTCCGTGAGGTCGAGGCCGTGCGCGAGCAGGTCAAGGACTTTTCGCCCGAAGCCATGGCCCCCATTTGCGGCATCGACGCCCAGACGCTGCGCGAAGTCGCACGCGCCTTTGCCACCTCACGCGCGTCCATGATCCTCTGGGGCATGGGCGTGAGCCAGCACATTCACGGCACCGACAACGTGCGCAGCCTCATCGCGCTGTCCACCCTCACCGGGCAGATCGGCCGCCCCGGCACGGGCCTGCACCCCCTGCGTGGCCAAAACAACGTGCAAGGCGCGAGCGATGCGGGCTTGATCCCCATGATGTTCCCCAACTACCAACGCGTCGACAACCCCGAAGCGCATCGCTGGTTCGAGCAGTTTTGGGGCACCCCACTCGACCCCGAGCCCGGCTTGACCGTCGTGGAAGTGATGGACAAAGTCCTCGCGCCAGAGGACGATCCCCTCAAGGTGCGCGGCCTCTACATCATGGGCGAGAACCCGGCGATGAGCGACCCCAACCTCAACCACACCCGCCATGCCCTCGCCAGCCTGGAGCACTTGGTCGTGCAAGACATCTTCATGACCGAAACGGCTTGGTTGGCGGATGTGGTGCTGCCCGCCACGGCCTGGCCCGAGAAAACCGGCACCGTGAGCAACACCGACCGCATGGTGCAACTCGGCCGCCAAGCCATCGATCCACCGGGCGATGCCCGCGCCGACCTCTGGATCGTGCAACAACTCGCCGCACGCCTGGGCTTGAACTGGCAGTACAAGGGTGAACACCACGGCGTGGCCGAGGTGTATGAGGAAATGCGCCAAGCCATGCATGCGGCCATTGGGGGCATCACCTGGGAGCGCTTGCAGCGCGAAGACAGCGTGACCTACCCCTGCCTCGATGCGGCCGATCCCGGCCAACCCCGCGTGTTCCAAGACCGCTTCCCCACCCCTGATGGGCGAGCCCGCCTCGTGCCCACCCGCTTCACCCGGGCGGACGAAGTGCCCGACCAAGAGTACCCCTTCGTCCTCATCACCGGCCGCCAACTCGAACACTGGCACACCGGCAGCATGACACGTCGCTCGCAAGTGTTGGACGCCATCGAGCCCCAAGCCACCGCAAGCCTCTGCCGTGCCGACCTCGACGCCCTAGGCCTCCAACCCGGCGACCGCGTGCGCCTGCGCTCACGCCGGGGCGAAATCGAAGTGCACACCCGACTCGACGAAGGAACCCCCCGCGGCACCGTCTTCCTCCCCTTCGCCTACCACGAAGCCGCCGCCAACCTCCTCACCAACGCCGCCCTCGACCCCTTCGGCAAAATCGCCGAAGTCAAATACTGCGCCCTCGCCATCGACCCCCTCCCACAAACCGTGAGTTAACCGCCAGCCCCGCCTTTTTCTCAAACGGCGTCAGACCATTTCATTGGGGTCACATTTAATTAGGGTCAGACCCCAATTAAATCGTTACCGGCACTCTTAGCCTTAGAGTGAGGCCGTCGAGACGCCTCATCCATGAATTGGGGTCAAATTAATTGGGGTCAGACCCCAATTAAATCGTTACCGGCACTCTTAGCCTTAGAGTGAGGTCGTCGAGACGCCTCATCCATGAATTGGGGTCAAA
>VEQC01000223.1 GCA_018883455.1 Limnohabitans sp.
GTGCGATTCTGTCCTACATCATGTGCAAGGCCATGAACCGCTCGTTCTTTAGCGTGATTCTGGGCGGTTTTGGTGCCGAACCGGGCACCGCGGCGAGCGGGGGCGGGGAGCAGCGCAGCGTCAAGAGCGGCAGTGCCGACGACGCGGCCTACATTTTGGCCAACGCGGAGACGGTCATCATCGTGCCGGGCTATGGTCTGGCGGTGGCGCGCGCGCAGCACGCGGTCAATGAATTGGCCGAGAAGCTCATGCACATGGGCATCACTGTCAAGTACGCCATCCATCCCGTAGCCGGTCGCATGCCGGGCCACATGAATGTCTTGCTTGCCGAGGCCGAAGTGCCCTACGATCAGGTCTTTGAGATGGAAGAGATCAACGGCGAGTTCGGTCAAGCCGATGTGGCCATCATCTTGGGCGCCAATGACGTGGTGAACCCGGCGGCCTTGCAAAAAGGCAGCCCGATTTACGGCATGCCCATTTTGGAGGCTTACAAGGCCAAGACGATCATCGTCAACAAGCGCTCCATGGCGGCGGGCTACGCCGGCTTGGACAACGAATTGTTCTACATGGACAAGACCATGATGGTGTTTGGCGACGCCAAGAAGGTCGTCGAAGACATGGTCAAGGCCGTCGACGCTTAACCTAAGGATTGCCATGACTGATCGCCCCTGGCTTGCTGCATACCCGCAAGGCGTCCCTGCGGACGTGGATCTCAACGCCTACCCTTCACTGGTGGCATTGATGGAGGACAGCTTTCGGCGCTACGCAGACCGCTCTGCGTTTCGCTTCATGGGCGTGGACCTCACGTATCGAGAGTTGGATCGGCTCAGTGCGCAGTTTGGCGCTTACCTGCAAAGCTTGGGCTTGGAGAAGGGCGATCGCGTCGCCCTCATGATGCCCAATGTCTTGCAATACCCGATTGCCGTGGCTGCGGTGCTGCGGGCGGGTTTTGTGGTGGTCAATGTCAACCCGCTCTACACGGCGCGGGAGTTGAGCCACCAGTTGCAAGATAGCGGCGCCAAGGCGATGGTGATTCTGGAGAATTTCGCCCACGTGCTGCAACAATGCCGGGAGCAGACCCACGTGCGCCACGTGGTGGTGTGCGCGATGGGCGATCGATTGGGGCTGGCCAAGGGCGCGTTGGTGAATTTTGTGGTGCGCCGAGTCAAGAAGATGGTGCCCGCGTTTAGCCTGCCGGGCCTGGTGCGCTTTAACGACGCGTTGGCCATTGGCGCCGGCAAGTCGTTGGTCACGCCCACGTTTGAGGGCACGGACATTGCGGTGTTGCAATACACCGGGGGGACCACGGGTGTTTCCAAAGGGGCGGTTTTGCTGCACCGAAACCTGCTGGCCAATGTGCTGCAGTCGGAGGCGTGGAATTCGCCGGCTTTGAAGCGGGTGCCCGAGGGCGACCAACTGGTGTTGGTGTGCGCTTTGCCGCTCTATCACATCTTCGCCTTCACCGTGAACATGATGCTGGGCATGCGCCAGGGGGCCAAATCCATTTTGATTCCCAACCCGCGCGATATTCCGGCGCTTTTTGGCGCGCTCAAGAACGAGCGCTTTCATGTGTTCCCTGCGGTCAACACACTCTTTAACGCCTTGGCCAACCACCCCCAGTTCAATACCGTGAATTGGTCCAACCTGGTGGTCTCACTGGGGGGCGGCATGGCGGTGCAAGCGGCGGTGGCCAAGCTGTGGTTGGAGAAAACCGGCTGTCCGATTTGTGAGGGCTATGGCCTCTCGGAAACCAGTCCCTCGGCCTCCTGCAACCCGGTCACCAGCCAAGCCTTCAGCGGCACGATTGGCGTGCCCTTGCCCAATACCGCTATGAAGATCGTCGATGACGACGGGCGTGAGATGGCTGTTGGCGAAGTAGGTGAAATCGCCATTGCAGGGCCGCAGGTCATGGCGGGTTACTGGCAGCGGCCGGATGAAACCGCGCGCGTGATGATGCCCGATGGCTTTTTCAAGACGGGCGATGTGGGTGTGATGGACGAGCGGGGCTTCTTTCGCATCGTCGATCGCAAGAAGGACATGATTCTGGTGAGCGGCTTTAACGTCTACCCCAATGAGGTGGAGGATGTGGTGGCGAGCTTGGCCGGTGTGCTCGAATGCGCGGCCATTGGCGTGCCCGATGAGCACTCCTCGGAAGCGGTCAAGCTCGTGGTGGTGAAAAAAGACCCGGCCCTCACCGAGGCCGCCATTCGCGCGCACTGCCGCGAAAACCTCACGGGTTACAAGCAACCCAAGATCATCGAGTTCCGTCAGGAACTGCCCAAAACCCCGGTTGGCAAGGTCTTGCGCCGCGAACTGCGGGAGTGAATGTGGCCCCCATTGGCCTGGTCGCGGCCATGCGTGAGGAGCTCGCCGCGCTGCTGGCCGAGTTGCCCACGGCCACGGCGAGCCGCGTGGGCGGACGAGACTTCTGGACCGTCTCCTGGCACGGTCAGCCCTTGGTGGTGGTGCTCAGCGGCATTGGCAAAGTGGCGGCGGCCACCACGGCCACGGCCCTGATTGAACGCTTTGGGGTGGGCGCGATTGTCTTCACGGGCGTGGCGGGCGGGCTGGCTTCTGGCGCACGCGTGGGTGACCTGGTGGTCGCGCGCCATTTGTTACAACACGATCTGGACGCCTCGCCACTTTTTCCGCGCTTTGAAGTGCCTCTCACGGGCATGAGCCGTTTCGCGACGGATGCCGCCTTGAGCGATGCCTTGGTCCAAGCCGCGCAGGCTGCGCTGGAGACCGTGCGCCAAACCTTGCCACCAACAGAATGGTTGGGCCTGGATTTGCACGCGGCACGCGTGCATGAAGGCTTGATTGTGAGTGGCGATCGGTTTGTTTCCACCCACCGGGAGCGCGCGGCCTTGGTGCAAGCGCTGCCCGACGCCTTGGCGGTGGAGATGGAGTGCGCCGCCATGGCGCAGGTCTGCCATGACTATGGCGTGCCGCTGGCGGCGCTGCGCACCATCAGCGACCAAGCCGATGACCAAGCCACGGTGGACTTTCTGCGCTTTATTCGCCACATCGCCAGCCGCTACAGCGCGGCCGTGGTGGGGCATTGGCTGCGCGCGCGGGCTTAATGCCCGGCGACACCCTCAGCTGAGTTTTTGTTTGAGCAAGTCATTGACTTGCTGCGGATTGGCCTTGCCCTTGCTGGCTTTCATGACCTGACCGACCAAGGCATTGAAGGCTTTGTCTTTGCCCGCGCGGTATTCTTCGACGTTCTTGGCGTTGGCGGCAATCACTTCATCAATGATTTTCTCCAGCGCGCCGCTGTCGTTCATCTGCTTGAGGCCCTTGGCGTCGATGATCGCATCCACCGTTTGGCCTGCACCGGTCCAGAGCGCGTCAAACACTTGCTTGCCGGCGTTGTTGCTGATCGTGCCATCGGCAATGCGTCCAATGAGGGCCGCGAGCTGCTCGGCTGACACGGGGGGAGACTCGAAACTGCCCTCGCCATTGTTCACGCGGCGCGCGTACTCACCCATGAGCCAGTTGCTTGCGGGCTTGGCCAGCGCGGCACCGGCGGCGGCCACCGTGGCTTCAAACAAAGCGGCCAAGGCCTTGCTCTGCGTGAGGGTGGTGGCGTAGTACTCGGGTAGACCGAAGTCTTGCACGAAGCGCTCGGCCATGCGACGGGGCAGCTCGGGCATGTCAGCACGCACTTGCGCGATCCATTCGGGGGCGATCACGAGCGGGGGCAGATCGGGGTCGGGGAAGTAGCGGTAGTCGGCCGAGTCTTCCTTGGTGCGCATGGCCCGTGTCTCGCCGGTGTCGGGGTCGAACAGCACGGTGGCTTGCTGGATGGCGTGACCGTCTTCGAGTTGTTCAATATGCCAGCGCA
>VEQC01000033.1 GCA_018883455.1 Limnohabitans sp.
GTGCGGGCCAAGCGGGTGAGGGGTTTGACAAACTCGGTGTGCACCATGTCTTGCAAGGCACCACGGTTTTCTTGCGCTTGGGGTGGTGTCCCCGACAAAATCAGCACCGATGCTCTGGCGGTGTGTGCGTTGGCGATGCCGGTCATGGCATTGGTCACACCGGGGCCTGCGGTCACCAAAGCCACGCCAATTTGGCCGGTGAGTTCTGAGTGTGCGTGCGCCATGTAAACGGCCGCACGCTCGTCGCGCACATCGATGATTTGAATGCCCTCTGCATCAAGGCGCATCCAGATGGGCATGATGTGGCCGCCGCACAAAGCAAACACACGTTCAACGCCACGGGCTTTCAAAAACTTGGCAATCAATGCCGCTACGCTGTCTTGGCTGACGGTGGGGGAGCTCATGTCTGGGCCTTTGTGAGAGGAATGGAAGGTTTGTCAGTATTCTGAATACAGAATACTATTTGAATTCGGGCTTTCCCTATGGAACTCTGAATACAGAATTCATTAATAATAACAACCTCGATCCGTCTCTCTGCTGAACACCCATCAGCTGTATTTCTGCGTTATTTCTGCATGAGGTCTGCCATGAACCTGTTGATGAACATCTCTGATGCCGTTGCCACCCATGCCCGACTCACGCCCCACAAACTGGGGGCGCGTGACAGCCAACGCCAACTGAGTTTTGAGGCTTGGAACCAACGAGCGACGCAATTGGCCAACGGTTTGCGTGCCATGGGTTTAGAGAAAGGCGACCGCGTGGCGCTGCTCGCTTACAACTGTGTGGAATGGATGGAGATCTATGCAGGATTGGCGCGGGCTGGTTTGGTGGCGGTGCCTTTGAATTTCAGATTGACCTCTCCTGAAATTGAATACATCGTGACACACAGCGAATCGGTGGCCGTTATCGTGCAAGATGAATTGATTGACCGCGTGCAACCCTTGCGCAACGTCTTGAACATCTCGCAAAAGGCCTATGTGTCGTTTGGTGCCTATGTGCCCAGCGACTGGGTGTCTTACGAGGCCTTGCTTAAATCAGCGCCTGCCTACATTCAACCGGTGGATGTGAAGCCCAGCGACATGAGTGCACTCATGTACACATCGGGTACCACAGGCAAACCTAAGGGGGCGATTCGTAGCCATGAGGGCAGCGCATTGATCGCATTGGCCACTGCGTTGGAAATGGGTTTTTCAACCAACGACACCGCGTTGCTGGTGATGCCGATGTGCCATGCCAATTCGCTGTATTTCAGCCATACGTTCACGCAGTTGGGTGCCACCTGTGTGATCGACGACCGCAAGAGTTTTGACCCTGAGAGGTTGCTCGCCACCTTGTCCGAAGAGAAAGTCACCTTCACATCGTTGGTGCCCACGCACTACATCATGATGTTGGGTTTGCCTGAGGTGGTGAAGGCTAAATACGATGTATCGGCAGTCGAGAAACTCATGATTTCCTCTGCTCCTGCGCGGCGCGACACCAAGCTCGACATCATGCAGTTTTTCAAGAATGGCAAGTTGTATGAGTTGTATGGTTCTACCGAAGCAGGGTGGGTGACATTGCTGCGGCCCCATGAACAACTCGACCGCATGGGCACCGTCGGTCGCGAATGGGCGGGCTCTGGCCCGATCAAGTTACTAGATGCGCAAGGCGAAGAAGTGCCTGATGGTGAAGTGGGTGAGTTGTATTCACGCACACCGTATGTGTTTGACGGCTATTGGCGCAACCCGGAAAAAACCGCCGAAGCGTTTCATGGCGCATGGTGCTCGGTGGGAGACATGGCCATGCGCGATGCGGATGGCTACATCCGCTTGGTTGATCGCAAGAGTAACATGATCATCAGCGGTGGCGAAAATGTTTACCCTTCCGAAGTGGAGGGGGTGTTGGGTGCGCACCCTAAAGTCAAAGATGTGGCTGTGCTGGGTGTGCCGCATGAAAAGTGGGGTGAGGCGGTGCATGCGGTGGTGGTGTTGCACAACTCGATCGATGCGAATGAGCAAGAGTTGATCGACTGGTGCAAGAGTCGCATGGCGGGTTACAAGCGCCCGCAGTCGATCACCTTCATCACCGATGCCGATATGCCACGCACGGCTACCGGCAAAATTTTGCACCGCGTGTTGCGAAAAAAAATGCTTGAAACTATGGCCTGACATGATGCGGTGATGTGTGTGACATGCGCTAGACGACTTCTGCCATGAAAACCATCTCTCTTCAACCCAATCTCGTCGATCAAGTCAAAGACGCATTGCTTGAAGAAATCACTTCTGGCAAATTAAGTCCGGGTGAACGCATCATTCAAGAACAAATTGCACTGGCTTTAGGTGTGTCGCGTCAACCGGTGCAGCAAGCCTTGCTCCTTTTGCGCAACCAAGGGGTGTTGAAAGACGCTGGGGGACGAGGGCTAATCGTGGCTCCGCTGGACGCAGACCATGTGGCGCATATTTACGAAATGCGAGCAGTGATTGAAGGCTTGGCTTGCCGACTGGCGGCCACGCACCGAGCCGAGCAGGCCCGCAAGCAAGGATCGCTCATTATTGAAGCTGGGCGCAAAGCGGTGGCCAGTGGTTCTATTCCCAAGATGATTGCGGCTGACATCAAGTTTCACGAACTCTTGTACAGCCTCTCGGGCAATCCGCTCATTGGCCCGGCCATGGCCACGCACTTGACCTACACGCAACGTGTGATGGGTGAAGTTTTGATCGAAGACCAAGAGCCGCGTGACATCTGGGATCAGCACGAAAAGATCTTGGAAGCCATTGCCAAAGGCAAAGCCGATTTGGCAGAAAAGTGCGCCAAAGAACATTTGACCCATGCGTCGCAATACATGGTGTCAAGGCTTAAGTCTTCTTAACTTGCATCTCTAGCCACAGCAGCCTAAAGAAAAAGCCCCAAGCATTTCTGCAAGGGGCTTCTTGTATTTGGCTCCTCGACCTGGGCTCGAACCAGGGACCTACAGATTAACAGAAAATACGGATGCTAAAAAGCCTATGTTTTATGCGGCGCGCAGCTTAATAAATTCGCCACGCGCTGTGTTTACCCCCATGGGGCAAATCATGCTGCAACGGCCGCACTCGGTGCAGCTGTCGTAGCAAAGCTCTTGCCACTCTTTGAGATCGTCTACCGTGATGTCAGGCGTGTACAGGCGTTTGATCGGTGCAAAGGCTGATGTCTCACGTGCATGTAGACGGCGCAGTAAATCAAGTTTTCGACTAGGGGTGTACTTAGGGTCTTGCGTGCTTTGGTAATAGTGACAAGCTTCCGAGCAATAGCCACAGCTCACACAAGCTTCTAAGTCCAACGCGAGAGATCTGTCGAGTTTGCTGCGCATGACGGCTTTCGCTTTGTTCACACGCTCTGCGTCACTCATCTCAATAGGTTGGGCCATTTCTGGCAAGTGGTGAATCGCTTGCAAAAAGCCACGAAAAACATCCATATTGATCATGACCGTACTCCTCGGCGGCCAAAGAAGGTGGCCAGTTGCATTCGCGTGGGAAAGGCTAAGAAGGCGTGCATCAACTTGCCAAAAGGAAATCAAATGAGCAGCAACTCCAGCGAAAGCAGGTGCAGCGCCAAGGGGTCAGCGTAGACGGCATGGTCACGGTTGAGGATGCTGGCCGAGGGGTCATTCAGTGCGGCCATGCCGGTGAGAAACGGCAAGAAGGTGACCGTCCATGTGATGTAATCGTCGGCGCTGGAGATGCGTTTGAGCACGGGGTCGGTGATGCGAAACAAAATGGCAATCAGTAAAGAAACGATGGTGGCAGCTGCGCTCATATACATGACAGCATCGGGCAAAGCGGGCCAGCTGATGCCAAGGAGTCTTTGAACAAAGGCTATGTGCGGGGCGTATGAGAAAAACACCACAGCCAACCCGATGTGGAAGATGTAGGGGTTGATCGTTGCTAGCGTGGCGCTGGAATGAAAGCTATCTTTGGGAATCATGCGCTGTGCTGCTGAGTGAGCCGCTGCTGAAGTGCCAAACTTTTGACGAGCGTGTGCTTGAGGTTAATGCGACAGAGGCAATCGCCATAGTGAATATATTCGCCATGCAATACCCACGATAAAGATGGCAAGCGATATTGCAAGCAAGGGACCTCGTGTCCAATCTAATAGCGTCATATAAGCCACCTCTTATTTATAGTAGGTTCGAGCCTATGTCTTAGCTAAATTTAAATTTTTGATCTATGACAAGGAAGTGACCAATACCGATAGAGAAAAGAAGAACGGTGAATTCTAAAGAGTGAGCTGCAATTGGCGGCAAATGTGAGTGTGGTGTGGTCACCTGATATGGCTATTGACCCACTGCACCAAATCAGCTGCTGATCGCGCACCCGACACACGCGCCACTTCATGCCCACCTTTGAAAATGGCCAGCGTGGGGATGCTGCGAATGTTGTGTTGTGAGCCCACGTCCTGGTGGGCTTCGGTGTCCACCTTTACCAATCGGGCTTTGGGCTCCAACACAGCACAGGCTTTCTCGTACTCGGGGGCCATCATGCGACAGGGGCCACACCATGGTGCCCAAAAATCTACCACCACGGGTACATCGCTCTTGGCTATCTGTGCGCTCAGGCCTGCGGCGTTGAGTGCTGCAGGGTGCCGGTCAAACAAAGCGTGGTGGCATTTTCCGCACGACAGTTCGGCGCTGCCGTCGAGCTTGTCATTGGGCACGCGGTTGGTGCTGTGGCAATGGGGACATACAACGTGTTGGGTCATGGCAATACTCTTGGAGTTAAATAAGTGTGTACTGATGTATTTGGGGTGAGGTTGCGATAAATCAAGCCTTTTTAATTTTGATGAATTTATGCTTTTCGTTGTTCGAGCGAAAGGGAGTTTCATCATGCATAAAAAAGCAGTCATTCAATTCATCACATTGGCTTTGGCCGCCTCAATCGTCAGTGCGCAAGAGCCCGCCAAAGCTCACACCATTGGCGCACCAGAAAGCTACGACGTGTCGAGCTTGCCGGATGACCACTATGGCCGCTTGGTACGTTACGGTAAAGAGTTGACCGAACGCACCTTCGCCTATATTGGTCCCGAGGTGAAAAACCCCAAAATGCGATATGCAGGCAACAACCTAGCCTGTGTGTCGTGCCACGAAAACTCGGCCACCAAACCTTTTGCGATGCCTTGGGTTGGGGCACATGCCACGTTCCCACAATACCGTGGCCGTGAGGATGAGGTCAGCACGATTGACGAGCGCGTCAACGGTTGCATGGAGCGCAGCATGGCGGGCAAGCCGCTGCCGTTGGATAGTCGCGAGATGAAGGCGTATGTCACCTATATTCATTTCTTGTCTAAAGGCGTGCCTACCGGTGGCAAGGTCGAGGGTCAAGGCTTACCACCTTTCAAAGCACCTGAACGCAAAGCCGATGTACAAGTGGGCGAGGGTATTTACAAGGAGAAATGCGCCAGCTGTCACGGAGAGAAAGGTCAGGGCGTGCGAGCCGGTGCAGTGGGCTCAGCCACTGGTTATGTGTTCCCGCCGTTGTGGGGCAACGACACATTCAATACAGGCGCAGGCATGAACCGTCTGCTCACGGCTTCTGCATTCATTAAAAGCAATATGCCTTTGGGTTCAAGCCACGCACAGCCCCATCTCAGCAATGACGAGGCTTACGACGTGGCCGCTTTTGTACTGAGCCAGCCTCGTAAGGTCAAAGCCAATTTGGACAAAGACTTTCCAGCGCGTTGGAACAAACCTGTTGACGCTGCGTTTGCGCCCTATGTCGATGGTGCATCTGCCGAGCAACACAAGTACGGCCCGTTTGCACCGCTGCAAGCCAACATGAAAGCGCTTAAGGACAAGCTGTCTAGTGGGAAGTAAATGCCTCTCGAAGCCAAGGCTTGCTCTGGTCACAGAATAAAACCAAATTTAACTGGAGCACGGATAGATGGACGCTTTTCAAGATCACTACCCCGATAACGTCGCGCATTGTTATGGCTGTGGGCACCTCAACGAGCACGGTCACCAAATCAAAACGGTGTGGGATGGGGATGAAACCGTCACGCGCTTCAAGCCCGAGCCGTACCATACCTCGGTACCTGGTTTTGCCTATGGCGGCTTGATCGCGTCCCTCATTGACTGTCATTGCACAGGCACTGCCGCATCTGCCATGTATAAGCAAGAAGGCCGCAGCATGGACTCGCTGCCAATATTTCGCTTTGTCACGGGCTCATTGCATGTGGACTTTTTAAAGCCAACACCACTTGAAGGTGAGCTGGTCATCCGCGGCCGCGTCAAAGAAATCAAGGGCCGAAAAGTGGTGGTTGAAGCGTTTGTGTATTCAGGCGACGCAGCGACAGCGCGTGGCGAAGTGGTAGCCGTGCAAATGCCAGAAATTTTTGGTCAGTTAACTGGGTGATTGGAGTCCAGATCAGTTTCTGCTGGCGAGTGAGGAGCAAACGTGCTGGTCCGTGGAGTGAAAAAACGGTCCACAAAAGAAAAAAGCACTGAGTTGATCAGTGCTTTTTAAATTTGGCTCCTCGACCTGGGCTCGAACCAGGGACCTACGGATTAACAGTCCGGCGCTCTACCGACTGAGCTATCGAGGAACAAGACTTGCATTATAGCAAGTTTTTAGGGCTTTTTGAAAGGCTCAGTGCGCCGGCGCACCTTCCCGGGCCCGGGTGAGCCAACCCAGGGCGTAAGTCAAGGCGAGCGTGGGCAAGGCCGAGCCCCACTGGGGGGCGAGTTGGGCCAGGGTGTGAAAGCAGACCACGCCCAAGAGCCAGGCCAAGGCTGCGGTGCGATCCCAGCCGGTGGCGGGGGTGGCATGGGATACGCCCCCCCAGCTCAGGCGCCCGAGGATCACGCCGTAGAGCGGCACGAACACAGAGCTCAGCAGAAGCAAGAAGGGCTCAATGTCGTGCATGGGCAACACGCAGGCGAGGCCCGTGCAGACCAGGGCGAACAAGAGCCCCCAGCGGCGCACGCTCTGGCGAGGTAGAAGACTGTTGGCGCTGACCGCGCCGGAATAAACATCGCCATAGGCGTTGTCGAGTTCGTCAAGCAAGATCAAGCCCAGCGCGAGCAAGCCCCCTTGGGCGAGCAAGAGGGCGGTGACGAGCGGCGCGCCCGGCTCACTCAAGCTCGCCACCAGCACGCCCAAGGCATAGCACCACGCGTTGGCCAGGGCGTAGCCCACCCACGTGCCGCGCAGTGCGCCGCTACCGCGTTGGCCGTGACGGGCATAGTCGGCCACCAGGGGGAGCCAGGAAATGGGCATGGCGATGACCAAATCAATGGCCGAGAAAAAGCCCATTGCGCCGGTGCCGGGGCGATCCAAAAAGGCCGCCACCCCGCGCTCTTGCAAGACGCCCAGAAAATGCGCGCTCAGCCACAGCAGCGAGGCGATCACCAGGGGCAGGCCAAAGCGGCTGACAAAGCCGCGCACCAGGCCCAGCATCGAGCCGCTGATGAGCGCGGTGAGCACCAGGCCCCACACCACGGCGCCGGCAAATGCCGGTACCGTCACGCCGGTGACTTGCTGCAAGATGGCTTGGCTGCCTTCGGCCATGACCACCAGCTCAAAGGTGGTCCAGCCGGCGAGTTGAACGATGTTGAGCAACACCGGCAGGCGCGCGAAGTGGGCGCCATAGACGCGGTGCATCAGGCCCGCGCTGCTCAAGCCACTGTCGCAACCGAGCTTGGCCACCCAAGCGAGCAGGCCCGAGCCGAGCACAGAGCCCACGACGATGGCCACCAGCGCGTCGCGCGTGCCCACGGCGGGCACCAGATACGCACCCACTTGCATGACCAAAAGGCCCACGCCGAGGCTAAACCACAGCGCGGCATGGGAGAAGGTGTTGAAGACCCGATCCTCAGGGGCAACGGGAGTCAGGGCAGGAGATGGGGTTGACATCAGTGGCTTTCGGGGGAGGGAAGAGGGAGTCGGCGCAAGGCTTGGGGCGCATGGCTGTGGTTGAGGGGGCCGCTCGCATGCCCCGTGCGCACATGCGCACCGGCTTGGAGGGCGTCGCGCACATAGGCTTGGGCAGCGCGAACTGCTTCGTCTAAGGGGGCGCCCAGGGCGAGGTGGGCGGCAATGGCCGACGACAAGGTGCAGCCTGTGCCGTGGGTGTTGGGGCTGTGGATGCGCGGGGCGTGCAGCCAAAAGGCGCGCGCATCGCTCACAAAATAGTCGCTCACGCGTTCGCCGGGCAAGTGCCCGCCTTTGAGCAGCACCGCTGGCGCACCCATGGCACGCAGCGCCTCGGCGGCGGCCTGCATGGCGTTTTCGTTGTCGATGGGGTGGCCCACCAGGTGGGCGGCCTCGTCGAGGTTGGGGGTGATGAGGGTGGCCAAGGGAAACAACTCGCGCACCAAGGTCTGTACCGCCTCGGGGCTGATGAGTACGGCCCCGCTCGTGGCAATCATCACGGGGTCAAGCACCACGGTGCGCAGCGCATGGCGCTCGAGTGCTTGGGCGACGGTGTGAACCACTTCCGGGGCATGCAGCATGCCGATTTTCACGGCGTGCACGCCCATGTCTTCCACCACCGCGTCAATTTGGTGGGCGAGCATCTCGGGGGGCACGCCGTGGATGGCGCGCACGCCTTGGGTGTTTTGCGCGGTGAGTGCCGTGATGGCGCTCATGCCAAAGCAGCCCAGCGCCGCAAAGGTTTTGAGGTCGGCTTGGATGCCGGCGCAGCCGCCGCTGTCGGAGCCCGCAATGGTGAGCACGCGGGGGTATTCGTGGGTGAGGGAGGTCGTCATGGGTTGAGGGCTTTCGGGCGCGTGTGGATGTCGATGCATTGGCGCAGGGCCTGGGCGGCCGCGCGCGGCTCGGGGGCGCTGCAAATGGCGCTCACCACCGCCAGGCCGTCTGCGCCTGCTTGCAGCACTTCGGCCGCGTTCCCGAGGTTCACGCCGCCAATGGCCACCAAGGGCAAGCGGGTTTGGCGGCGCACGCTCGCCAAGCCTTCCAGGCCCCAGGGCGGCAAGGTGTCGGTCTTGGTGGGGGTGGCAAACACGGGGCTCACGCCCAGGTAGTCCACATCCAGCGTTTGCGCTCGGGCCACGTCTTCGGGTGTCTCGACGGACCACCCGATCAACGCCTCGGGGCCGAGCAGACGGCGCGCATCGGCCACGGGCAGGTCGCTTTGGCCCAAGTGCACGCCTGGGGCACCACAGGCGAGGGCGATGTCCACGCGGTCATTGATGAAGAGGGGAATGCCAAGCGGCCCCAAGCGGGCCTGCAAGGCTGTGGCCAGCGCCAAAAAGTCTCGCGTGTTGATGGCTTTCTCGCGCAATTGCACGCAGCTCACGCCGCCCTCGACGGCTTGCGCCACCAAGGCCTCCAAGTCCCGCCCGTGCGCCAAGGCGCGGTCGGTGACCAAGTAAAGGCGCAAGGCCTCAGGGCTCAAACGCGGCGTGCGGACCATGGGAAGGCCTCAGGCGAGCAAACGCAGGCGACGCAGGAAGGTCGCCTCGTCGAGCAATTGGAGTTGGTCGAGCAAGAGGGCGGCCATGGTGCCCACGCCCTGGCCTTGTGCCTGGGCTTGTTCGGCGGCAATCTCACCGGCAATGGCCATCAAGGCCATGGCCGAGGTGGTGGCGCGCCAAGCATCGGGTTGCACCACGCAGAAGGCCCCAATGAGGGCGGTGAGCGAGCAGCCCACGCCCGTGATGCGTGTCATCCACACGTGGCCATTGCCCAGTTGGGCATGGCGGCCCTGCGCGTCCAGGATGTGGTCGGTCTGGCCACTCACGCACACCGTGCCTTGGGTGCGGGCGGCGAGCGCGCGGGCGGCGTCGAGCGCGTCGTTGGCGCTGGCGCTGCTGTCCACGCCGCGGGTTTTGATGGCGGCGTTGGCGGTGCTCATGATTTCAGAGCCGTTGCCACGAATGACGGTGGGGTGGCCGCTCGCGAGCAGTTGCTCCAAGGCTTGGTTGCGGTAGGGGGTGGCGCCCGCGCCCACCGGGTCGAGCACGACGGGAATGCCGCGTCCGAGGGCCACGCCCAAGGCAATGGTCATGCTCTCGATCCAGTAAGGCTCAAGGGTGCCGATGTTGAGCACCAGGGCTTGGGCGATGCTCGCCATGTCTTTGACTTCCTCATGGGCGTGCGCCATTACCGGCGAGGCCCCTGCGGCCAACAGGACGTTGGCGTTGAGGTTCATCACCACGAAGTTGGTGATGCTGTGCACCAAGGGCGCTTGTTGGCGCACGGCGGCAATGTCGGCCCAGAGGGCTTGAGGAGTGAGTGTGGGTGCCATGTCATTTCCTTTTGACAAATGGCAGGTCGGCCGGTGGAGTGCGCCAAACCGCACTTCGGACCTAGCTTCCCTGCGCGAGGATTACCTCAATCAGGTTCAAAGGGACTTTCTCAGTCGGCCCGCATGTGCAGGCCAACACCCCTAGCGAATGTTGTCCAAAAGGATCAACGGTTTTGATTCTATGCGATTCCCAAACGACGCTGCAGGGTCTGGGAGGTCGTGGTGTACTGAAGCAAGTGGTTTTGGCCAGGGCGCACGCGTTCGAGGACGTCGAAGGCGGCGAGGGTGGCCTCGTGAAACCCGCAGACGATGAGCTTTTTCTTGCCGGGGTAGGTGTTGATGTCGCCCACGGCGTACACACCCGGCGCCGAGGTGGCAAAGCGCGCGGGATCCACGACCAATTGCTTACGCGCCATGGCCAGGCCCCAGTCGCTGATGGGCCCGAGCTTGGGCGAGAGGCCCAGAGCCATGACCAGGTGGTCGCACGAAAGGTGCTGCGATTGTCCCGCGCCATCGAGGTAGTGCAGGCCTTGCAAGCGCCCGTGGCTCAGGTCCAGCCCGGTGGCCTGACCCGCCACAAATTGGGCGCGACCCTGGGCACAGGCGGCTTGCCATGCGGCCACGATGGGGTCTGGCGCGCTGAATTGCTCGCGCCGGTGCAACAGCTGCACGCTTTGCGCGCCTTGTTCGATGGCGTCCAATGCGCCTTGCAGCGCCGCCTCACCCTCACCCGCAAACACCACCCGTTGGCCGCGCCAATGGGGCCAGTCGTGGCCTTCATGCCAGGCTTGATGGCCCAGCAAGGCGGGCAAACCTTCCAGGGCCAGGGTGCGGGGCAGGAAGGCTCCCACGCCTGCGGCAATGATCACGCAACGCGTTTGCCACTGTCGCACCCCCTCGGGCCCCTGGGCTTTGACCTGCCAGATCTCATCCGTGAGGGGGGTGAGTTGGCTCACGGTATGCGCGAGGCTCATGCGCGGCGCAAAAGGGCGCAGTTGTTCGAGGAGCGCTTGCACCAGGCCTTGGCCGCTGGTGTGCGGCAGGCCAGGAATGTCGTAGATGGGTTTTTAGGCGTAGAGTTCGGCGCACTGCCCACCCGGGTGGGGCAGTGCATCGACCAATTCAAAGTGCAGGCCTTGCAGGCCTAGCTGGAAGCCTTGCCAGAGACCCACCGGGCCGGCACCGATGACCAGGGCATCGAGTGGGGCCGAGGCGTTTGCCATGGGGGCTTAGCGCTGGAGTTCGGCAAGCTTGCCGGTCTTGTCTTTCCACTCGTCGGCGTCAGGCAACGGGGCCTTGCGCTTGGTGATGCTGGGCCAGCCGATTTGCGAGAGCTCGGCATTGAGGGCGGTCATGTGCTGCTGGTCGGCGGGCACATCTTCCTCAGCATAGATGGCGTTGACCGGGCACTCGGGAATGCACACAGCGCAATCGATGCACTCATCGGGGTCGATGGTGAGGAAGTTGGGGCCTTCGCGGAAGCAGTCCACAGGGCAAACATCCACGCAGTCGGTGTATTTGCAGCGGATACAGGATTCGGTAACGACGTGGGTCATGGGTGTTTAGAGCATCAGAGGGCGGGGCCAGACAGCGGCCCACTACCCGATTATTTTAGTCGGCTTTGGGGGAAGGGTGGGTCACCAGGGCGGCTCCGGCTGTCCGGTGGGTGGCCGCGTCCACCAGAACGAGGGCGCCGAGCTGGCGCGAGCGTTCAAAGGGCAGGGTGAGCAGGCCTTGCTGGAGTTGCAATTCCACTTGGCCGATGGCGTTGGCTTCGAGTCGCTCGGCGCGGCTGCGCACGAGGGTGTGCACGTCCAGCTGCGAGGTGATGGCCAGCACTTTGGCCTTGACCCAGCGGTGGCCATGCAAGGCCCAGTAGACCCGTCCAGGCTCAAGCGGGGTATCGTCCAGCCAGGCCAGGGTGACCGTGAGGCGCTGCTGGGGCTGCCAATCGGCCTCGCCATCGATGAGCCAGTCGCCGCGCGAGACATCGACCTCGCGGTCGAGCACGACGCCGCCGCTGTGCCCCCCGAGTTCGGCGGGAGTCGCGCGGGTGGCGCTGAGCAAGCGGGCGACCTGCGCGCGCTGACCGCTCGGGAATACCTGCACCGATTGCCCCACGCGCAGGGTTCCTGTGTTGACCCGGCCCCAAAAAATGCGACGGCCTTCCTGGGTCTGGGCTTGGTCATGGCACTTCTCCACCCATTGCACCGAGAAGCTAGGCGGCAGATCGAGTTCGGGCGGCGTGACGGGTAGCGCTTCGAGCAAGGCCAAGAGGCTCGGGCCCGTGTAGCCGCACCAGTCGGGCTCGGGGCTCACGACGTTCCAGCCTGTCAGGGCGGAGACGGGCACGATGGCCTGGGCGCGCAAGCCCGCCTGCTCGGCAAAGGCCTCCAAAGCCTGGCGAATATGCGCAAACGCGAGGCTGGGGTCGGCCACGGCGTCGAGCTTGTTGACGGCGAAGATCAGGTGGGGCACCCGCAAGAGCTGTAACAGCAGGCTGTGACGGCGGGTTTGGGGCAGCAGGGTCAAGTCGGGGCTGCGCCAATCGAGTTTGGTGGCGTCGACCAGCACCACCGCGGCGTCGGCACTCGAAGCGGCGGTGACCATGTTGCGCGTGTATTGCTCGTGGCCGGGGGCGTCGCCAATGATGAACTTGCGGCTCTCGGTGCTGAAGTAGCGATAAGCCACGTCAATGGTGATGCCTTGCTCGCGCTCGGCCGAGAGGCCGTCGGTGAGCAGGGCCAAATCGGTTTTGCCTTGGCGCTGCACGCCCGCAAGGTGATCTTGCAAGACGGCCTGGGTGTCCACGAGCAAGCGGCCGATGAGGGTGCTCTTGCCGTCATCCACAGAGCCGCAGGTGATAAAGCGCAATGCGGGGCGATTGGGTGGCGACATCAGAAGTACCCATCCTTTTTGCGTTTTTCCATGGAGGCGTCGGAGGTTTGATCGTCCATGCGCGTGGCACCGCGCTCGCTCACCTCGGCGCGCAAGGTTTCGATCACGATGGCCTCGGGGGTGGCGGCGTCGCTCGCGACCGGGCAGGTGCAAGTGATGTCTCCCACGGTGCGAAAACGCACGGCGCGCTCTTGAACGGTTTCGTCAGGGCGCGCCGGCGTGAGCGGGGTGACGGGCACGAGCAGCCCCTTGCGCTCGACCACCGCGCGGCGGTGGCTGTAGTAGAGGCTCGGCAAGACGATGTCTTCGCGCGCGATGTACTGCCAGACATCAAGTTCAGTCCAATTGGAGATGGGAAACACGCGGAAGTGCTCGCCCGGCTGCAAGCGGGTGTTAAAGAGTGTCCACAGCTCGGGGCGTTGGTCTTTGGGCTGCCATTGGCCAAAACTGTCGCGGTGGCTGAAGATGCGCTCTTTGGCTCGGGCTTTCTCTTCGTCACGGCGCGCGCCGCCCACCAGGGCGTCGAAGCGAAATTCCTCGATGGCTTCGAGTAAGGTCACGGATTGGTGCGCGTTGCGGCTCTCCCCCGGATGGCTCAAGCGCACGGTGCCACGCCGCATGGAGTCTTCCACCGAGCGCACGATGAGTTGGGCTTGGAGCTCGGCCGCGCGTTGGTCGCGATGGGCGATGACTTCGGGAAAGTTGTGCCCGGTGTTGATCATGAGCAAAGGAAACGGCAGGCGGCCCACGCCAAAGGCTTTTTCGGCGCAGCGCAGCATGACCAGAGAGTCCTTGCCGCCCGAGAAAAGCAGGGCAGGGCGTTCAAACACAGCAGCAACTTCGCGCAAGAGGTAGATGGTCTCTTCCTCCAACGCGTCCAGATGGGCGTTGCTCAGGCTGTGCAGCAGTTCGGGATGGCTTCGGGCATTCATGGGGTTTTTACATGCAGGCCACATTCTTTGGCCGTTTCGTCTTCCCACCACCAGCGGCCGGCGCGGAAATCTTCGCCGTCGGTGATGGCACGGGTGCAGGGGGCGCAACCAATGCTCGGATAGAACTGGTCGTGCAGAGGGTTGTAATCCACGCCATGAATGGCGATGTAATGCCAGATGTCCCCCCAAGTCCATTCGGCCAAAGGGTTGAATTTGGTGAGCCCGGGGTGAGCGGTGTCGACTTCTTCCAAAGGCACTACGGCGCGCGCACCCGATTGCTCGCGGCGCAGGCCGGTGAGCCATGCCTGGCGTCCGTGCAGCGCTCGCGCGAGGGGTTCGAGCTTGCGCAAGGCGCAACAGTCCTTGCGTAATGCCAAACTGCGGTACATGGCGTCTTGCCCCTGGGTGCGCACGAAGTGCAGCACCGCGCTGTGCTCAGGTGTGAAGACTTCCACGCCTTGCGGCGCCTGCGCTTGGGTGCGTTCGAGCAAAGCCAGGGTTTCGGTGTGCAAGGCCCCGGTTTGCAGCACAAAGAGGGGGATGGGCAATTCGAGTTCGGCCACCAAATGAGAAAGCACCACGTCTTCGGCCCCAAGGCTGGAGGCTTGCACGGCCGGGGAAAAATCACGCGCAATGCGCCGCAGGAGATCGGCAGTGCGGCTGAGTTTGTCCGCAAAGTCGGGGCTCGGGCGGGCCAAGCGCTCCTTAGCCGGGGGCAGGCTCCGCAGGCTTTGCACACTCATGCCTGCTCCCGGGCAAAGACGGGGGCGTGGGCGACATCACCTTGGTAATGGGCGTCAATCAGCCCGAGCGCGCGCGTGGCAAACGCGGGGTTTTGGTCGGCACGCAGCGCTGCGCTGCTAAAGCCGCAGCGCTGCATCAGTAGAAGTTGGTCGATGAGCACATCGCCCGTGGCGCGCAAATCGCCGCCAAAGCCTCTGCGGCGCAGCACGACGGCTTGGCTGTAGGCACGGCCGTCGGTGAATTTGGGGAACTGCAATTCAATGCGGGTCACGCCATCGAATGCAAGGGTGTCCACGGCCTGCGTGTTCTCCAGGTTCAGGGTACGCCCCTCGGCAGCGGGGGCGATGTTGGGGTCGAGGGTGAGAATGTGTAGGCTCATGGCTTAATGCTCCAAGGCCGCTTCGGGCTGGGCGTGGCGCGCTGCGTTTGCGGCGGCTTTGAACGGGTCATGGCCCACGCGTTCAAGGGTTTGGGCAAACCACTCGCCCTCGTGGCGCAAGCCGATGAAGGTGTCCAAGATGGCTTCAATGGCGTCGATCACTTCAGCCGATGCAAAGGAGGGCCCCACCACCTTGCCGGGGCGGGCCGGGCCGCTGTGCGTGCGCCCATCCGAGCCACCCAGGGTGATCTGATACCACTCCTTGCCGTCTTTGTCGACGCCAAGCACCCCGATATGGCCGCTGTGGTGGTGGCCGCAGGAGTTGATGCAACCACTGATGTGCAGGTCGATGGGCCCCAGGTCGAGGAGTTCATCGAGGTCCTGATAGCGCGCGAGCAAGTCGTGGGCAATGGGGAGTGAGCGTGCATTGGCCAAGGCGCAGTAGTCGCCGCCCGGGCAAGCAATGAGGTCGGTGAGCAAGTCGCGCGTGGGCTGGGCGAGGCCGAGCCGTTTGGCTTCGCGCCAGAGGTCGGGCAATTGATCGGCCTGCACCCAGGGCAAGAGCAGGTTTTGTGAATGGGTGACACGGGCCTCGCCGGCGCTGAAGCGCTCGGCGAGTTCGGCGGCGGCGTCGAGTTGGTCGGCCGTGGCGTCGCCCGGCGCATAGCCCGCGCGCTTGAACGACAAGCGGACAGCACGCAAGTGCGCGATGCGGTGCGGACTCACATTGCGCGCGACCCAACGCTCAAATGCGCTGCGCTCGGTCTCGTTTGGCGCGGGGGCAGGGGCCTGTGCGCGCAAAGCCTCGGCCGGGGTTTCAAAGCCGGCGGCGATGCGGGCCAATTCCGCCTCGGGCAGGGTGTGGCGCGCACCGTTGGCCAAAATGCGTTGGTACTCGGCTTCGACTTCTTCAAAGTAGCGCGGCCCCTCGGCGCGCACGAGAATTTTCAGGCGCGCTTTGTAGAGGTTGTCGCGCCGGCCCCAGGCGTTGTAGACGCGCACCACGGCTTCGAGGAAATTGAGGATTTCCTGCCAAGGCACGAATTCACGAATCACGCTGGCAATGGTGGGGGTGCGGCCCATGCCCCCGCCCACCCAAACCTTGAAACCCACCTCGCCGGCGGCGTTGCGCAAGACGCGCAAGCCCACATCGTGCCACTCAATGGCGGCGCGGTCTTCGGCGGCACCCGTGATGGCGATTTTGAATTTGCGCGGCAAGAAAGCGAACTCCGGATGCAGGGTGCTCCAC
>VEQC01000034.1 GCA_018883455.1 Limnohabitans sp.
CTCCTGACCTTGAGCGCGCTGGCCTCTTGGACGGATTGGCTTGGCGCACCCGTGAACTGGGACGGGGGCGCAACAGACCTTAGCTCCGCCGTCACACACAGTTTGGTGCTGTTGTGCTTGGTCATGGTCCCGGTCATTCACGACAACAGTTATCGTCGCCAGCGCCAAGAGCTGCAGCGGCGCAACGAGGAATTGCGCGAACAAAGTCGCGCGCTCGAGGCTGCCGATCGCGAACGCAGCGCCTTTATTGCATCGGTCAGCCATGAGTTGCGCACCCCCATGAACGCCATCATTGGCTTCAATGACTTGCTGTTGCAGCGCACCTTGCCGCCAGCGGCCGAGCCCATTTTGCGCGTGACGCGCCAGTCGGCGGACCATTTGCTCACCGTCATCAACGATGTGCTCGACCACAGCCAGTTGCAGGCCGGGCATTTGCGCATCGCGCCCGAGCGCATCGATTTACCCGAGGCCATTCGCCAAGGCTTTGAGCTCCTGCGCGTGCGCGCCGAGAACCAAGGGCTCGATTACCGCTGTGAGATTGCCCCCGATATTCCCCAGTGGGTTCAAGCCGACCCGCATCGCCTCAACCAAGTGCTGGTGAACTTATTGGGCAACGCCGTCAAGTTCACCCCGCAAGGCTCGGTGCGCTTGCAGGTGCGTCGCGACGGGGCGCGCCTCCAGTTTGAGGTGCTCGACACCGGCATTGGCATTCCTCAGGGGCAGCAGGCGCAAATTTTTGAGCGCTTCTACCAGGCCGATCAACCCATGCGCAACGGCGGCACGGGCTTGGGCCTGTCGATCTCGGCGCAGCTGGTCAAACTCATGGGGGGCGAAATCGGCTTTGAGAGCGAGGCCGCGCGGGGCTCGCGCTTTTGGTTCTGGCTTCCCCTGGTGAGCGCGGAGGCGCCCCGCGTGTCCGAGGCCCAACCCAGCGCAGACTCGCCCGTGACCTTGGGTGCGGCGCGCATCTTGGTGGTGGATGATCAGCCCATCAACCGCATGCTGGTATGCCAAATCCTGCGCCATGCCGATGCGCAAGTGCAATGCGTGCAAGTGGAAAACGGGGCGCAAGCCTTGGCGGCCTTACGCGAAGCGCCGTTTGATCTGGTCATCATGGACATGGTGATGCCCGAAATGGATGGCTTGGAAGCCACGCGTCGCCTGCGCCAAGAGTTTCCCGCGCCGCAATGCCACACCCCTGTGCTCGGCCTCACGGCCAATGTGGTACCCCAGGATTTGCAGAAGTTCTCGGCTGCGGGCGCCAACTTGCTCGCCCTCAAACCCTTTGTGCGCGAACGCCTGCTCGCGCAGATCGCCCGCTTGCTCCACCCGCCCCGGACTTGAGGCGGCGTGGCCGGGCGGCGCTTACCAGCGGAAGATCTTGCCGGGGTTCATCAGGTTGTGCGGGTCCAGCGCGTGCTTGATCGTGCGCATGAGGCCCACCGCTCCTTCGCCGGCCTCATTGACCAAGAAGTCCATTTTGTGCAGCCCGATGCCGTGTTCGCCGGTGCAGGTGCCGCCCAGGCGCAAGGCGCGCGCGACCAATTGCTGGTTGAGCGTTTCGGCGGTGGCGAATTCCTGCGCGTTGTTCGGGTCGATCAAATAGCCAAAGTGGAAGTTGCCATCGCCCACATGGCCGACGAGGAAGTAGGTGATGCCACTGGCGTCGGCTTCGGCGGCCGACTCGAGCAAACAATCGGCCAGCTTGCTGATGGGCACGCAAGTGTCGGTGCTGATGGCGCGACAGCCCGGGCGGCTCTGGATGGCCGCGAAGTAGGCGTTGTGGCGCGCCGTCCACAGCCGGGTGCGCTCCTCCGGCGTGGTGGCCCACTCAAAAGCCTCGCCCCCGTTGTCGCTGGCCAAGGCTTGGACGGTCTCGGCCTGTTCTTTCACGCTGGCGGGCGAGCCGTGGAACTCCATGAGCAACATGGCCTCTTCGCGCAAGCCCAGCTTGGCGTATTGGTTGACCATGCGCACCGTGTTGGCGTCGAGCAGCTCCACGCGCGCAATGGGCACGCCGAGTTGAATCACTTGAATGACCGTTTGCACGGCCTCGGCAATGCTGGGGAAGGAACAAATGGCGGCGGAGATGGCCTCGGGCAAGGGGTAGATGCGCAGTGTGACCTCGGTGATCACGCCCAGCGTGCCCTCGCTGCCCACATACAGGCGTGTGAGGTCGTAGCCGGCGCTGGATTTTTTGGCCCGCGTGCCGGTGCGCACGACTTCCCCCTGGGCGGTGACGACTTCCAGCGCCAACACGTTTTCGCGCATGGTGCCGTAGCGCACGGCGTTCGTGCCGCTCGCGCGGGTGGCACTCATGCCGCCCAAGGTGGCATCGGCGCCGGGGTCAATCGGGAAGAAGAGGCCCGTGGACTTGATCTCTTCATTGAGTTGCTTGCGCGTCACGCCGGCCTGCACCGTGACCGTGAGGTCTTCGGGGTTGATCGCCAGCACGCGGTTCATGCGCGAGAGGTCGATGCTGATGCCCCCTTGCACGGCGAGCAAATGCCCCTCCAGAGAGGAGCCCACGCCAAAGGGAATCACGGGAACCCGATGTTGGGCACACAGCTTGACGGCGTCGGCCACGTCCTGCGTGCTCTCGGCAAACACCACGGCGGCCGGGGGCGGCACGGTGGTAAAGGCAGACTCATCCCGCCCGTGCTGTTCGCGCACGACCATGGCGGTGGAGCATTGAGCGCCAAAGCGGGCTTTAAGGGCCTCCAAAAAAGCCTCCGGCACATCGCGCGGGCTGATTTGGGGGGTCAGGTGAGCCAGGGTGGTGGGGGCGTTCATGGGCGTGGTCTCCGTCTGGGCTGACGCACCCGCAAGCGCGGGCGGCGGTGATACCCTAAGTTTAAGTCCTCACGGGGTTTTGTGGGGCTATCCATGTCACCCATGGGGCTCTTGGAAAAAGGCACAATTCGGGTATGGGAAATCGACTCACGCAAATTGCCACCCGCACGGGTGATGCGGGCACCACGGGGCTGGGCAATAACCAGCGCGTCTCCAAAAACAGCTTGCGCGTGCACGCCATGGGCGAAGTCGACGAGCTCAATTCCCACATTGGCCTCCTGTTGTGTGAGGAAATGCCCAATGCGGTGCGCGACATCCTGGTGGAAATCCAGCACCAACTCTTCAATCTCGGGGGTGAGCTCTCCATTCCGGGGTTTGAGCTGCTCAAAGACGAAGCCGTGCTCGCCCTTGACGACGCCCTCGCCCACTTCAACGCCCAGCTGCCCAAGCTGGCCGAATTCATCCTCCCTGCCGGCACGCGGGGTGCCGCGCAAGCCCACATCTGCCGCACCGTGGCCCGCCGGGCCGAGCGTGCCGTGGTGGCCTTGGGCAATGAGGAGGCCATTCGCGCCGCCCCGCGCCAATACCTCAATCGGCTGAGCGACCTCATGTTCGTGCTCGCCCGCGTGCTCAACCGCCTCCATGGCGGTGACGACGTGTATTGGAAGAGCGAGCGCATGAAAAAAAGCGCGCCGGATGGCACCGATTCGCCCTGACCCGAACACCGCATTTGTATTGAAGGAGTAACCCCCATGGCCAAAGCCAGCTTTCATTGGCAAGACCCCCTGTTATTGGATGCCCAACTGAGCGAAGACGAGCGCATGATTCGCGAAGCCGCCGCCGCTTACTGCCAGGACCGCCTTGCCACCCGCGTGCAGCAAGCCTTCCGCGAGGAAAAAACCGACCCCGCCATCTTCCGCGAGATGGGCGAGCTTGGCCTGCTCGGCCCCACCATCCCGAGCGAATACGGCGGCCCGGGGCTCAATTACGTGGCCTATGGTCTCATCGCGCGCGAGGTCGAGCGCGTCGATTCCGGCTACCGCTCCATGATGAGCGTGCAGTCCTCCCTCGTCATGCTCCCGATTTACGAATTCGGCACCGAGGCGCAGCGCCAGAAATACCTGCCCAAACTCGCCACTGGCGAATGGATCGGCTGCTTTGGCCTGACCGAGCCCGACCATGGCTCTGACCCGGCGAGCATGGCCACCCGCGCCAAGAAGGTGGATGGCGGCTACCGCCTCAAGGGCAGCAAGATGTGGATCTCCAACAGCCCGATCGCCGATGTGTTTGTGGTCTGGGCCAAGGAGGTGAGCGCTTCGGGCCAAGTCGGCCCCATCCGCGGCTATGTGCTGGAAAAAGGCATGGCCGGTTTGTCGGCGCCGGCCATTCACGGCAAGGTTGGCCTGCGCGCCTCGATCACGGGTGAGATCGTCATGGACGATGTGTTCGTGCCCGAAGAGAACGCCTTCCCCGAAGTGCAGGGCTTAAAAGGCCCCTTCACCTGCCTCAACAGCGCACGCTATGGCATCGCCTGGGGCGCGCTCGGCGCGGCCGAAGATTGCTGGCACCGCGCGCGTCAGTACACACTCGACCGCGTGCAGTTTGGCCGCCCCCTCGCGGCCAACCAACTCATCCAGAAAAAACTCGCCGACATGCAAACCGAAATCACCCTCGGTCTGCAAGGCTGCCTGCGCCTGGGCCGCATGAAAGACGAAGGCACCGCCGCGGTGGAGATCACCTCCATCATGAAGCGCAACAGCTGTGGCAAGGCCCTCGACATCGCCCGCATGGCGCGCGACATGATGGGCGGCAACGGCATCAGCGATGAATACGGCGTGGCGCGCCACCTCGTCAACCTCGAAGTGGTCAACACCTACGAGGGCACGCATGATATTCATGCCCTCATCCTGGGCCGTGCGCAAACGGGGCTCGCCGCCTTTGCCAACTGATTTGCCAACGCCTTAGCTAACGCCTTAGCCAACAAATCTCCCCTGCGGGCGCTTGGCGCCCCAGCGCCTCAAGCCGTCACGGCGGCGTCCAGCGAGGCCATGGCCTGCGCGATCACGGTTGACCAAGCCCCGTCCGCGCCCACCCGGTAAATGGTGGCGCTCGGGTACCAGGGGCTGTCGTCGCGATCGAGCAACCAACGCCAATCCGGGTAACGCGGCACCAGCACCTTGAGTGGCCGTCCCAAGGCGCCCGCCAAGTGCGCCACACTGGTGTCCACGCACATCACGCCATCGAGCTCGGCACACAACGCCGCCGTGTCCTCAAAGCTCTGCAGTTCGGCCCCCAAAGGTCGTATGGGGCTTTGGGCGAGCACCGGCTGGTCGCGCTCTCGCACCTTGGGCTGCAGGCTGATCCACTCGATATCCGCTCGCAAATGGGGCAACCACTCGGCCAGGGCAATGCTGCGTTTGGCATCGTTGCCGTGCTTGGGGTCGCCGCTCCACGCCAAGCCCCAGCGTGGGCGTGTGCGTGGACCCAAGCGCGCGTGCCAAGCCGCGCGTTTATCGGCGTTCGCCCACAGGTAGGGCACCTGTGCGGGGATGGTGGTCAGCGTGGTCTCAAACATGCGGGGCAGGGACATGATGGGGCAGGTCAAATCAAAGTGTGGAATGGTTTCACCCCACCGCAATACCTGAGGGCTTCCGGGCAGCGTGCGCAGCAAGCCCTCCAGTTCCGTTTGCACCCCCATCAACACCTTCGCCCCCGCAGCGCAAAGCAGGGGCACGTAGCGGCAGAATTGCAAGGTGTCTCCCAGGCCTTGCTCACAGAGCAAAAACAAGGTTTTGCCCACCAAAGAGGTCTTGCCATCCCACTCGGGTTTATTGGTTTGAATCTTCGCCATTTTGAGATCGGCGCGCCAACGCCACTCGTAATCTGCCCAGCCCTCCTCGTAGCGCCCGAGCATTAAAGCCAAGAAGGCACGATTCCAACGCGCATTGGCAAAGTCGGGCTGCAAGGCCAGGGCGCGGTCGAGCGCGGCCACGGCCGCTTCATACTGAAATTGGTCGCCTAAGGCCAAGCCATAACGATAATGCAAATCCGCGTTGAGTGGCTCCAAGGTCACGGCTCGGCCCAAGTTCTCGAGCCCGTTGCGCACCTCCCCCATCGCGATTTCAATGCCGCCACGATGCATCCATCCTTGCGGGTTGTGCGGGTTCAAGGCCAGGCTGCGCACGATATGGGCGTGCGCCTGCGGCCACTGCTTTTGGGACAAGTAGGCCAGTGCCAGGTGCATCTGTAGGGCATCATCGTCCTCGCGAACCGCCAAGGCCTTGAGCAACCACGGCAAAGCTTTCTCCGGCTCATAGCGTTGCAAGCCAATCGCCCCCATCATGTGCAAGGCATCAAAATGGCACGGCGATTGCGCGAGCACGGCTTGGTACAAAACCGCCGCGCCGTCATAGTCGCCGGCTTGCTGCCGCGCGATAGCCTCATTCATTTGCGCCGCGATGTTGGCGACTTGATTCATGTGCAGCCCAAAAAAGAGTTCTAAATAATTAATAGAATCGCATTTTAGGGCCAAAACACAGACTTAATCAGGCCGCTCGCCAAGCCTTGAGGCGGTGCGCCGGCGGCGCCTACGTCACGCGCGCCGGTTGACCAACACAATGCCCAAGCTCACCCCAGCCAGTGCCAGCCACAGGCTCGCGCTCACGGCCTCGCCCAGCCAGCCCATGCCAAAAAGGAGGGCAAACACGGGTGTGAGGAACACAAACACACTCAAGCGGGTGGCGGGGTAGCGCCCAAGCATCCACATCCAGACCAAGTAACTGGCAAAGGCCCCCACCGCTGATTGCACAAGAATGGAGCCCCACGCAAACGCACTCCAGTCCAAATCCCAGACTTCGCCCGTCTGAATGGAGGCAATGGGCAGCAGCACCGTGCACACGGCCACCTGGTAGTACAGCAATTTCTCTGGGCTCAGCCGGGTGAGGCCCTTGGCGCGAATCACCACCGTGGTCAGGCCCCAAAAGGCGCCTGCCGCAATGGCGAGCCAATCGCCCACCCACAGCAGAGGGTGGGCCTCGACATCCGTCGCCAGCAAGCCCTCATGCAAAGCCACCCCCACCCCGGCAAAGGCCACCGCCATCCCCACCCATTGCGAGAGGCGCAGGCGCTCACTCGGCACCCACAGCGGCAGCAGCAACGCCACCCAAAACGGGGAGGTGTAGAGGAAGATCGTCAGCCGTGAGGCGGTGGTGTATTGCAGGCCCAGGTAGATGCACACAAACTCGCCACAAAACAGCACGCCCGCTAAGAGGCCCGAACCCAGGCTGCCGTCTCGCTCAAAAAGCGCGATACCCCGTTGCTTGCACCAGAGCCATAAAAAAGACGTGGCCAGCGCAAAACGCACCGCCGCTTGCAACAGGGGCGGTACTTCGGGCAGCGTGGCTTTGACCAACACTTGCTGGAAGCCCCAGAAGAGGCAACACACCACTAGCAAGGCCATGGCCAGTCCGTCCAAATGTTCACGCCGTGTCTGCTGGGTCATGACTACTCATCCTCAAAAGTCAAACTTACCATGACGGCGCGTCAAAAGGCTGACAATAGGCGACATTGCTGGTGGCGCTTGCCGCGGTCTCGCCCGCACGCCCCGGCCCCACCCTGATCGACCGAGAGTAGGCATGCGTTTGACGCGACGCGCAGGTTTGCGCACCCTCACCCAAACGGCTTTGGCGCTGGCGCTCGCGCCCTGGGCCCACGCCATCCAAGCCCCAGAGGTCGGGCGGCGCTGGCGCTACAACCCCTTTGCGTTGGGCATCGCCTGCGGGCGCCCCGAACCCACGGCCTTGGTGCTCTGGACGCGCTTATTGGTGCAGGAGGAAGACCGCCAAGGCGTGGGCGACGATCCCTTGACCGTCACCCTGGAGGTATTTGCCGATGAGGGCTTGCGCCGCCGGGTGCACACCCAAACCCTGGCCACCAATGCTGCACGCGCTCACAGCGTGCACGCCGTGGTGAGCGGCCTGCGGCCAGCGACCGATTACTGGTATCGCTTTCGCCAGGGCACGGCCCAAAGTCGCGTGGGCCATGGGCGTACCGCGCCTGCGCCAGATGCCAGCGTTCGCGCTTTACGCTTTGCCTTGGCCTCTTGCCAGCACTACGAGCAAGGCCAGTACACGGCGCACGAGGCGTTGGCGGGCGAAGACCTCGATTTCGTGCTGTTCGTGGGCGACTACATCTACGAAAACAGCAATGCGCAGTACGCCATCCGCCCCCACAACCTGCCCGAAGCGGTCACGCTCGCGCAATACCGCGAACGCTACGCCCTCTACAAACGCGACCCCCTCCTCCAAGCTTCGCACGCGGCGCACCCGTGGGTGTTGATGTGGGACGACCACGAAGTCGTCAACGATTACGCCAACGACCAAGACATGCGCCACACCGATCCTGCCCGCGTGTTGCAACGCCGCGCCGCAGCCTACCAAGCGTACTTCGAGCATCAGCCCCTGCGCATCGGGCCCGAACCCCACGCCCCCGCGCACATGCGTTTGCACGCCCAGTTTCCGTGGGGGCGCTTGGCGGAAATCTGGACCCTCGATTGCCGTCAGTACCGCAGCCCCCAGGCTTGCCGCGACCCCGTGCGCGGCGGCGGGCGCATGATCACCCAATGCGATGAGCGCCTGGCCCCCGAGCGCAGCATGTTGGGCGCGGCGCAGGAAGATTGGCTCAGCGCCGGTCTGCGCGCGAGCACACGGCCCTGGCAATTGCTCGCGCAAAGCACCCAGATCAGCTCGACCCGTATTCCCGCGCCCATCGATTGGGCGTATTGGAATGATGCCTGGGACGGCTACCCCGAAGCGCGGCGCCGCCTATTGCAAACCGTGCACGATTTGGGCCGGCGCAGCGTGGTCACCCTCGGGGGCGATGTGCACATGAACGTGGCCGCCAACTTACGCCTGGAGCCCAACGACCCGAACGCTCCCATTGTGGCGAGCGAGTTTGTGACCACCTCCATCACCTCGCGCGGCATGGGCGAGCGCGCGCTCAACCTCATTCGCGAGAGCAACCCCGACATCCGCCACGCCCGCGCGGATGAGCGCGGCTACAGCCGCTTCTTGCTCACGGCCGATCAACTGCGCTGCGATTTTCAGACCACCGCGTTTCCCGCCGGCAGCCAAGCCGGGTTTCGCACGCAGGCGAGTTTTGGGGTGTTGCGCGATCAGCCGGGTGTGCGCTCGCTCTGAAGCACGCCTTGCGCGAGCACCAAGCGACGGTCGCTCACGGCATCGGCAAAGTGGCGGTTTTGCTCAGAGAGGAGCACGCTCACCCCGTGGGCCTTGAGGGTGCGCACCATGTCGGCCATTTGTGCCACGAGCACCGGCGCCACGCCCTCGGAGGGTTCGTCCAAGAGCACCAACAAGGGCTGGCCCATGAGGGTGCGCGCCACCGTGAGCATTTGTTGCTCGCCGCCACTCAAGTGGTGCGCGGCGCGTTGCTGCAAGGCGCGCAGCGGTGGGAAGAGGCGCAACACTGCCTCCACGTCCCAATACGGCGCTTGACGTCCATTGGGCCAACGCCGCGCGGGCTGGCGCGCCACTTGAAGGTTCTCCAGCACCGTGAGGTCACCAAACACTCGGCGGTCTTCCGGCACATAACCAATGCCGCGTTGCGCCACGGCGTGGGGGCGGGCTTGGTCCAGGGTCTCGCCCATGAACCACAGGTGGCCACTGCGTCGGGGCATGAGCCCCATCAAAGCCTTGAGCGTGCTCGACTTGCCCGCCCCGTTGGGGCCCACGAGCGCCACCACTTCGCCTTCGAGCACTTCAAAATTCAAACCGTGCAACACCTGCGCCGGGCCATACCAAGCACAGAGCTCCTGCACGACCAGCAAGCGCATGCCACTCATGGGGACTCCTGGACGGGGGGCAACTCACCCAAATACACGGCTTGCACTTGCGGGTTGGCGCGCACCGCCTCGGGCGTGCCCTCCGCCAAGAGACGCCCCTCTGCCATGACCAAAATGCGATCGGCATGGCCAAACACCACTTCCATGCTGTGTTCGGTGTAGAGCACCGAGAGGCCACGCCCACGCACGAGCGAGCCCACCAAGGCCATGAGGGCTTGGCGCTCCTCGGGTGCCATGCCGGCGGTGGGTTCGTCCATGAGCAACACGCGTGGTGTGTTGGCCAAGGCCATGGCCAGCTCCAGGCGTTTGACGTCGCCATAGGCCAGCGTCGCACTGGGCCGATCTGCTTGCGCGCCCAAGCCCACTTGTTCGAGCAGTGCCTGCGCTTCGTCGCGCCAGCGCGCCAAGCCATTCGCCCAGGGCCAGTGGCCTTCGCCCGCATGGCTCAGCAGGGCGAGCTGCACGTTCTCGCGCACCGCAAAACTCGCCAGCGCTTGCGCCGTTTGGAACGTGCGGCTCACGCCCAAGCGCCAGAGGGCTTGCGGCGTAGGACGGGGCAAGCGCGTTTGGCCCAACCAGATCTCGCCCGCGTCCGCGCGCAGTTGGCCGTTGAGCAGGTTGAAGGTGGTGGATTTGCCCGCCCCATTGGGCCCAATGAGGGCAAGCATTTCGCCCGCGCCCAAGCTAAAGCTCAGGTTGTCCACCGCCAAGTGGCCACCAAAGGCCTTGCACAGGCCGCGGGCCGACAACACGCTCGTCTCGCTCATGGTGCGGCCCCCACGGGACGGGGCTTGCGCCAGCGCTGCCAAGCGCCCACCAAACCTTGCGGAAACGCCAACACCAGCAGCAACAACACCAGGCCCAAAGTGGCCCGCCAATAGGCGGTGCTACGCACCAACACATCCTGCAACAGGGTAAAGCCCAGGCCCCCGACCCAGGGACCAAACAAGCTGTGCATACCGCCGAGCAGCACCATGAGCAGCGCATCCACCGATTTACCCACCGCCAACACATCGGGTGAAAGACTGCCCTTGCTGAAGACGAACAAGCCCCCGGCGAGCCCCGCCAGCGCTGCGGCCAAAACCAGCGCCTGCACCTGGGTTCGCGCCACGTTCACGCCCAGTGCCGCCGCACGTGCGGGCGCGTCGCGCGCGGCACGCAAAGCCAGCCCCCAAGGCGTGGCCAAGAGCATGCGCAGGCCCAAAAGGGCCATGAGCGTGAGCACCAGCGTCAACTCATAAAACGGCACCCGCTCTTGCCAGGGGGCGGCAGGCCACACCCCCACCAAACCATTGCTGCCCCCGGTGACGGAATCCCACTGAAACACCACGGCCCACACAATTTGCGCATAGGCCAAGGTCAACATGGAGAGGTAGACCCCGGAGAGCCGAACCGCCACCCGCGCCAGCGGCCACGCCACCAGCGCCGCCACCACGGCCCCGGCCAGCAAGGCGCTGGGCAAATCGCCGCCCATGCGCTGCGTCCACAGCGCGGCGCCATATGCCCCCGCACCGAAAAATGCGGCATGACCAAAGGAGTGCAGGCCCCCGGGCCCGAGAATGAATTGCAGGCTTGCGGCAAACAACACCGCCACGCACACCTCAATCGCCAGCACCAGCACGTAATCGGAATCCAAGCGCCACCACGGCAGCGTGAGCGCGGCCAGCACCACCAGGGCCAAGGCGTCGCGCTGGCGCGGGCTCAGGGCCGAGAGGCCCGGCAGCACCACGGCCGCGTCGCTGCGCACCGACACGGGGGCGCGGCCGCGCAAGCCATAAGGGCGCCAGGCCAGCACCAAGGCCATCACCACAAACTCGATCACCAACGTGGATTCGCTAAAGGAGAACACCCAATCGCCCACCCGCACACTGCCCACAGCAATGCAAACGGCTTTCACCGCGGCAATGAGCAGGGCCGCGAGCGCCGTGCCACTGAGCGAGCCCATGCCGCCCACCACCACCACCACGAAGGCGTCGCCAATGACGGCCAGATCCAAATTCAGGTTGGCCGGCTCGCGCGGCAGTTGCAGGGCGCCGGCGAGCCCCGCCAAGCCGCAGCCCAGCGCGAACACGCGCGTGAACAAGCGCTCCGGCGCTTGGCCCAAGGCGTCGAGCATCTCTCGGTCCTGCGTGGCCGCACGCACGGCGCGGCCAAAGTGCGTGCGATGGAGCAACAGCCACAACCCGCCCCACACCAGCGGGCCTACCGCCATCAGCAAGAGGTCATAACTCGGCACGCGGCGCTCGCCCAAGCTCAGCGCACCGGACAAGCCCGGCATGCGCGGTCCGAGCAAATCCTCCGCCCCCCATAGCCACAGCATGGCGTCGCGCAACACCAGCACCAGGGCAAACGTGGCGAGCAATTGCAACAACTCGGGGGCGGCATACAAGCGGCGCAGCACCAAGCGCTCAACCCCCGCACCCAAGAGCGCGGTGCCCAGGCTCGCGAGCACCAACATCAAGCCATAGGCCAAGGTCGGTGGCAGGCCCGCGTAACGCGTGAGCCATGGCGCCACCTGCACCACCAGGGTGTAGGCCAAATACAGGCCGAGCATGAAAAACGAGCCGTGGGCGAAATTCACAATGCGGCTCACCCCAAAGATGAGGGAGAGCCCGGCGGCCACCAAAAACAGCGACGAGGCCAGCGCCAGGGTGTTAAAGAGCAAGGCCGCCAGCGCGGAAACATCCATGGGGGTCAGGCCTTGAAATTCACCGAGCGCGGCGGGTTAATCGGCAGGGCGCCACTTTTTGATGTCGGCATCACTGGGCTGGAACTTCGCGCCGTCCATGTAGCGGTAGTCCACCATCACGCCTTTGCCGCCCTCGTTGCGCGTGCGGCCCAGAAAAGCCCCCATGGTGGATTGGTGGTCTTGCGCACGAAACACCACCGGCCCAAACGGCGTGACAAACGAGAGCCCGCGAAACGCCGTCACCAAGGCCTCGCTTTGTGTGCTCTGCGCCTTGCGAATGCCCGCAGCCAGCGCTTGAATCATGCTGTAGCCCACCACCGAGCCCAGGCGTGGGTGGTCGTTGAACTTGCGGTGGTAGGCCAAAAAGAAGGCCTTGTGCTCGGGGGTCTGAATGCCGTGCCACGGATAACCCGTCACAATCCACCCATTGGGCGTTTCATCGCGCAGGGGCTCCAAGTACTCGGGCTCCCCGGTGAGCAGGCTCACCACCTCACGGCCCTCAAAGAGGCCGCGCGTATTGCCCTCGCGCACAAATTTGGCCAAGTCGGCTGCAAACAGCACGTTGAAGATGGCGTCGGGCTTGGCGTCGGCCAAGGCTTGCACCACCGGGCCCGCATCCACCTTCCCCAGTGCAGGCGCTTGCTCGGCCACAAACTCCACGTCGGGCTGGGCGGCTTTGAGCAATTGTTTGAACGTGGCCGCGGCCGATTGCCCATATTCGTAGTTCGGATACACCAGCGCCCAGCGCTTTTTCTTGAGCTTGGCCGCTTCGGGCACGAGCATGGCCACTTGCATGTAGGTGGAGGCGCGCAGGCGGAAGGTGTAGCGGTTGCCGTTTTGCCAAACCATTTTGTCCGTCAGGGGCTCTCCAGCAAGAAAGAACACCTTGCGTTGCTTGGCGAAGTCGCCTAATGCCAAACCGATGTGCGACAAAAACGCGCCGCTGAGCACATCTACCTTCTCGCGGGTGAGCAACTCTTCGGCCGCGCGCACAGCGTCACCGGGGTTGGCGTTGTCGTCGCGCGTGATGAGTTGCACACGTTTACCCAACAACCCGCCAGTGGCGTTGATCTCTTCAACGGCGAGCTCCATGCCCTTCTTATAGGGTTCCAAAAACGCGGGTTGCGCTTTGTAGCTGTTGACTTCGCCAATTTTGAGCACACTCGGTTGGGCGTGCGAGGCGGTGGCACCGATGAGGGCGAAGGCAAAGAGGCCAAAACGGAAAGGGGCGAACCAGCGCATGGGAGTCATCCGTGAAAAGGGTTGAGAGCGCGCCAACTCAACAACGCGGAACAGAAGGTGTTGGGGGCGCGCACCAGACGAGCCCTCATTGTGCAACAACCTCAGCATGAAAAAGAAACCCCGCCAGAGCGGGGTTCTTCCCAAAACCGAGCAGGATTAAGCGGCGAGGCGCTGGGCCAAGGCCTGCTTGGTGGCGGTAAGCTCGGCTGGAAGGTGGTAGGCCAACTGGCTAAAGAGCTCTTCGTGAAGCTTGAGCTCGGCCACCCAAGCCGCTTTGTCGATGCTTGTGACGGTCTGGAACTGCGAGGCGCTGAAGTCGAGGCCGGTCCAATTGAGCTCCTCATACGAGGGGCTCACGCCAATCGCGTTTTCGTGGCCTTGGGCTTTGCCCTCGATGCGGTCGATCATCCACTTGAGCACGCGCATGTTCTCGCCATAACCTGGCCAGACGAACTTGCCGTCTTCGCCCTTGCGGAACCAATTGGTGGTGTAGATTTTGGGCAGTCGGGCGCCGCTCGCTTCAAGGCGCTTGCCCAAGTCAATCCAATGCTGGAAGTAGTCAGCCATGTTGTAGCCCGCGAAGGGCAGCATGGCAAAGGGGTCACGGCGCACCACGCCTTGCGCACCAAAGGCGGCGGCGGTGGTTTCCGAGCCCATGGTGGCCGCCATGTAGACGCCTTCCACCCAGTTGCGCGCCTCGGTCACCAGGGGCACGGTGGTGGAGCGGCGACCGCCAAAGATGAAGGCGTCAATGGCCACGCCGTTCTCATCGTTCCACTGCGGATCGAGCGCAGGGTTGTTTGTGGCGGCCACGGTGAAGCGGGCATTCGGGTGCGCGGCCTTGGCGCCTGTCTCTTTGGCCAAGGCGGGCGTCCAATCGCGGCCTTGCCAGTCGATGAGGTGCGCCGGCATCTCGCCGGTGTCTTTTTCCATGCCTTCCCACCAGACATCGCCGTCGTCGGTGAGCGCCACGTTGGTGAAGATCACGTTGCGATCGAGGCTGGCCATGCAGTTGGGGTTGGTGTGGAAATTGGTGCCCGGGGCCACCCCAAAGTAGCCGGCTTCCGGGTTGATGGCGTAGAGGCGGCCATCGGCATGGGGCTTGATCCAGGCGATGTCGTCGCCAATCGTGGTCACCTTCCAGCCCTCAAAGCCTTGGGGCGGCACCAACATGGAGAAGTTGGTCTTGCCACAGGCGCTCGGGAAGGCCGCGGCCACGTGGTACTTGCGGCCCTCGGGGTTGGTCACCCCCAGGATGAGCATGTGCTCGGCCAGCCAGCCCTGATCGCGCCCCATGTTGGAGGCAATGCGCAGGGCGAAGCACTTCTTGCCCAGCAAGGCGTTGCCGCCGTAGCCCGAGCCGTAGGACCAGATCTCGCGCGTCTCCGGGTAGTGCACGATGTACTTGGTCTTGGGGTTACAGGGCCAAGCCACGTCTTTTTCCCCGGCTTGTAGCGGTGCGCCCACGGTGTGCACGCAGGGCACGAATGCGCCGTCGCTGCCGAGCACGTCGTAGACCGCTTTACCCATGCGCGTCATGATCTTCATATTGACCACCACGTACGGGCTGTCCGAGAGCTCGATGCCAATGTGCGCGATGTGGGAGCCCAGCGGCCCCATGCTAAAGGGCACCACATAAAGGGTGCGGCCCTTCATGCAGCCATCAAAGAGCGGCTGAAGCGTCGAACGCATTTCGGCGGGGGCCATCCAGTTGTTGGTCGGGCCGGCGTCTTCCTTGCGCTGCGAGCAGATGAACGTGCGGTCTTCTACGCGGGCCACATCCGAGGGGTCGGACCACGCCAAGTAGCTGCCCGGGCGCTTGGCCGGGTTGAGCTTGCGAAAAGTGCCGGCATCTACCAGTTGTTGGCAGAGGCGTTCGTACTCCTCCTCGCTGCCGTCGCACCAGTAGACGGCATCGGGCTTGCACAAGGTGGCCATTTCGGTCACCCAAGCAATGAGCTTGGCGTTTTTCACAAACGCGGGGGCGTGAACATTCATGGAAGCTCCTAAGTCAAAAAATTGAGGTCACCCCCCTGATCAGTCGCACCGCGATCAGGGCGTTGACCTCAAGCCTCTGGCCCAAGGGGACTTGCCACGCAACTCACCATTTTAGAAAGCCGCCCCCAACAGAGGCTTGCAAGCCCGAAAAAAAGCCCAAAAATAATCAAAATAAATTAATTTTGCGGGGCTTGTCGATCGGTTTGGGCGACCACGCGCAGCACCTCGGCCCCATAGGCCTGCAATTTACTCGCGCCTATGCCGGCAATTTCTCGCAGCGCATCGAGGTCCTGAGGGGCGGCTTCGGCAATGCCCGCAAGGGTCGCGTCGTGAAAAATCACATAGGCCGGTAGGTTGTGCGCGCGGGCGACTTCGGCGCGCCAGGCCCGTAGCGCCGCGTAGCGCGCCTGGGCCAAATCGTCCGAGAGCGCCACCGGTGGCGACTTGCGCCCTGTGCCACTGGCACGGCGGGCTTTTTTCTCGTCGGGCGAGAGGCTGGCCGAGGCGCGCAGGCGCACGGCGGTTTCTCCCCGCAGCACGGCGCGCGCGCCCTCGGTCAGGTAGAGGGTACCGTACTCTCCCGAACTCACCCCCAAGGCGCCCAAAGCGATGAGCTGGCGCAGCACGCCGCGCAGCTGGGTGTCGCTAAAGGCCTGCCCAATGCCAAAGGTGCTGAGTTGCGCGTGGCCGTGCTGTTGCACCTTCTCGGTCAGTTTGCCCCGCAGAATGTCGATCAAATGCCCGGCGCCAAACTGCAGGCCCGAGGCCTGCTCGACGCGGTAAACCGTCGAGAGCAGCATGCGCG
>VEQC01000224.1 GCA_018883455.1 Limnohabitans sp.
GCTCAGGAGCGCTTGGCCGTAGTCCATCAAGCTGGCTTGAAGTTGATGCACGAACTTTTGGTCTTGCGGCACATTGCCCTGTAGCAATCGCACCTGCAATCCGGGCGTGGCTTGCAAAACGGGTTGGGCTTTGTCCGCCGCCACCAGCGTCAGGCCGGCCACCCCGCCGACCCATAACAGCCGGACCCAGTGCGCACGCCAGGACCGCACGCGCCGAAACCCATTGGCCAATAGATACGCCAGAGCGGCGACCACAAACCCCAGCCCATAAACACCCATCCAAGGGGCGAGCGCCCGCAAGGGGCTGTCCACTTGGGCGTAGCCAATGGCGCCCCACGGAAAACCCGTGCCCAATTGCGCGCGCAAGCATTCAGCCAGCAACCAAGCGCCCGCGAAGACCGCCGTGTCTGCTATCCGTCCTGGTCGCCCGGCGCGGAGTCGCCACGCGAGATAAAACACCCCGGCAGGAATCAGGGCCAGCCCAGCGGCCAAAACGCCCACTGCCGCCACGGCCGCGAGCAGCGGCATACCGCCGAATTGGTGCATGGAAATGTGGAGCCAACCAAAACTCGTGGCAAAGGCCGCGACGTGAAAAACCCCACTGCGCCAAGCCGCGTCGCGCGGGGTCACCACGCCACCCAGACTGCGGGCGAGCAACACCAGCGCCACGATGGAGAGCGCAGGAACCGTCTCGCCACGTGCGTCCTCTCCCCAGGGCCACGCCAGCGACCAACCTTGTGCGATACCGGCCGCGATCAGCGCGCCCAACCACAGACGAGAGAAGCGTTGGGCGTCGGAGCCCATAGCTCAGTGCCAGTCGCCCGGCGCGGCTTCAACCGCCACCGGTTTGACCTTGAACCACTTCACAGAGCCCGCGCGGGTGTGCAGGACTTCAAAACGCCAGCCCAAACGCATCCAGACCTCGCCCTTGCGCGGCACGTGCCCCATGGCGTGGGCGATATAACCGCCCACCGTGTCAAACTCGGAGTCGTCTGGCGCCAAGGCAAACACCGCTGGCGGAATCTGCAAGGCTTGGCAGACCCGCTCGATGGCCGCGTCACCACTCACGCGGTAGGAATGGTCGGCTAAGGTAAAGACTTCACCCACCACGCCTTCTTGTTGCTCGTCGAACTCGTCGGCAATTTCCCCCACGATTTCTTCTAACACGTCTTCAATGGTGATGAGCCCCGCGATGCGGCCAAATTCATCGACAACCAATGCCATGTGGTTACGGTTGTTGCGAAACTCCCGCAGTAAATCATTTAATCGCTTGCTCTCCGGAATCAGAACCGGCTGGCGTAACAAAGTCCGTAAATTGAGTTCAGGCGCACGCTGCAACTTCAACAAATCTTTGGCCAGCAAGATGCCGATGATGTTGTCCTTGTCGTCCTCATAGACCGGGAAGCGTGAATGACGGGTTTCGATCACTTGGTGCAAAGTCTCTTCCATGGGGGCATGGATGTCGATCAAGTCCATGCGCGGCGCGGGCACCATCACTTGCGCAGCCGTCATGTCCGCCATACGAATCACGCCCTCGAGCATGATTCGGCTCTCCACGCCAATGACCGCATGGTCTTCAGCCTGCGCCAAGGTGTCGAGCAAGGCCTCCCGCGATTCCGCCTGCGGGCGGATCCAGTGAACCCAACGGCGCCACCACGGTTTGGGCGGTGTTCCCGTCGATTCCGATTCGGGCGTATAACTCACAGTCACGCGACCCCGAAGGTCGCTGTTGTTGAACACCCGCCTAGCATACCAAGTTCAGGAGGCTGAGCGGTGCCTTCCTTGCCGAACCCCATTGCGCACCTCATCCACCAACGCCAACCATTGCTGAACATGGTGGACTTCATGAATGACTTCATATTCCGTACGGGCAAACAAGTGCATCAAACCCTCGGTGAATCGCCCTAAAACAGGCCCTTTTTCCACATGTAAAAACCCCTCTGTCTCAGTCCCATGCCGTTCAAAGCGTGCGCCGGCATGCCGCGCAATGGAGAGCATGGGTTTGTTTTCATTCAGTGCATGGATGCACAGCCAGGCGATCCCATGATTGCGTGCGTGGTCCACCGCATGGGCAAACAAGCGCGCCCCAAGCCCTTTGCCACGTGCCCCCTTACGGACGGAGACACCAAATTCTGCTGCCGGCTCCCCCTGGAGAGGGCCTAATTCCGCCAAGTGGGCCATGGCCAACAGACGCTCTTTGTAGTCGTAGATGCCATAGACCTGATCCTGCTCCCAGCGGATACCCTCGACATAGCGCTCGATTTGCGCATCGGTGGCCGCGTGGCCAAAGCGCAAAAACCGGTCATGCCCACGCAGCGCCTGCAAATGCTTGACCACGTCCGCCTTGTGGCGTGCCGTCAAATGCACAATCGGGGTGTAATGTAACCAACGCCAGGCACGCTCGATCTTCTGTGCGAGACGTCTGCCCTGGTCTTGGAACTTGCGCATGGCCTTTTCAAGCGTGTGTTGCATACTTCCTCCCTTGCTGCACTGCATTATAGGGTAAACACTGATTTTTTGCACGAAACTGACAAACGCTATGGTCTTCCCAAGGGCATGACGTCCGACGCGCGACGCCATGCTGGCCTAAAGTTCGCTAGGATGCCGCATGTCTACTTCATTGGGTTTTCACTTTTTTGAGCGGGGCTGGCTATCGGCCAACAACACCTTGCTCATAGATGGCGATCAGGCCATTTTGATCGACAGTGGCTATTGGACGCATGCCAGCCAAACGCTAGCGTTGGTCCGCCATGCGCTCGCCGGTCGGCCCCTGACCCAACTTTTCAATACACATCTGCACAGCGACCATTGTGGGGGTAACGCGCAGTTGCAGGCGTATTTTCCAGACTTGACCACCGCGATTCCTCCGGGTCACGCAGCGTATGTTCGCCAGTGGGATCCGGCCGTGCTCACCTACACCCCGACGGGGCAGCACTGCCCTCCTTTTGACTTCGACCATGTGCTCACACCCGGTACGTATTTTCGTGTGGCTGACATGACCTGGGAAATTCATGCGGCACCTGGGCACGACCCCCACTCGCTCATTTTTTTCTGCCCCGAGCGGCGCTGGTTGCTGTCGGCGGATGCGCTATGGGAGCAAGGCTTTGGCGTCGTCTTCCCCGAGCTCGAGGGTATTGACGCTTTCAACGCCGTAGGTGATACGCTGGATTTGATCGAAGGGCTTCAACCCCTGCGCGTGTTTCCGGGACATGGTCGCCCCTTTGAAGATGTCAAGGGTGCGCTCGCTCGGGCGCGTTCGCGCCTCGAGGGCTTTATGGCTAGCCCTACCAAACATGCCACGCATGCGGTGAAGGTTCTGCTGAAATTCAAATTGCTCGAATTGCAGCAGGTTCGCCTGAATGCTTTTGTGGATTGGGCCCGTGACCTGCCTTACCTCAACACGTTACATGGCCAGTTCGGTTCATCCCAAACCATGGATGAATGGATCGCCACGCTGTGCGCGGGTCTTGCTGCATCGGGCGCAGCGCGACTTGAGGGTGATTGGCTCTACGACGCCTAACGCAAAGCTTCCTCAGTAGCGTACCAGTGTGGGCCGCGGGCCCCAATCACCGCTCCTCACCGAGGGTAAAGCCGCGGTGGGCGCACGCCAAAAGACAAAAAGCCCAACTCGGTTGAGTTGGGCTTTCTGCGGCTGTAAGAGCCTGACAATGTCCTACTTTCACACGGGTATCCGCACTATCATCGGCGCTAAGGCGTTTCACTGTCCTGTTCGGGATGGGAAGGAGTGGTACCACCTTGCTATGGTCATCAGGCATAACTTGTTGTTATCTTGATTGAATCAAGAC
>VEQC01000225.1 GCA_018883455.1 Limnohabitans sp.
GGTCATGGTCATGCCGCGGTCCACGGCTTTGCACATGTCGTAGATGGTGAGGAGGCCAACCTGAACGGCGGTGAGGGCTTCCATTTCAACGCCGGTTTGGCCGATGGTCTCCACGGTGGCGGTGCAAGTCACGCCGGGGAGGGCGGGGTCGAGTTGGAAGTCCACGGCAACGCGGGTGAGTGCCAGGGGGTGGCACAGGGGGATGAGATCGCTGGTTTTCTTGGCCGCTTGGATGGCGGCAATGCGGGCGACGCCCAGCACATCCCCTTTCTTGGCGTGGCCGCCCTCGATCAGGGCTAAGGTGGCGGGCAGCATGCGAATGCGACCGGTTGCCACCCCCACGCGGCGGGTGCTGGCTTTGTCCGCCACATCGACCATGTGGGCTTGGCCTTGGGCATCAAAGTGGGTCAAGGGGTTCATGCGCGTTCATCCGAGAGGCGATGCGGGCATTCTGTCATACTCCCCCAAGGCAATGGGCGATGGGCGCTCATCACCTGGATATCCGAGTGCTGCACCGTGTCTTTTCGAGCCTCTTTTTCCCGCTGGGCTTTGGCAACGCTGGTCGCTACAGCCGGGGTTTGCGCGCCCGTGGTGGCGCAGAGTCCTGCGTTGGCCCTGCCCAATTTGGGCGATGGCGTGGCGCTTTCTCTGGGCACGGAGCGGCGCATTGGCGACGCCATCGCGCGCGAGCTCTACCGCGACCCGGATGTGATCGACGACCCGTTCCTGTATGGCTATTTGCGCAGCCTCTGGAACCCGCTCATGGCGGCGGCGCAACGCCGTGGCGAGCTTTCCCCGGAAATGGCCGAACAATTTGCGTGGGACATGGCCCTCATTCGTGACCGCAGCCTCAATGCGTTTGCCCTGCCGGGGGGCTACCTAGGCGTACACCTGGGGCTGATTGCCACGGTGCAGAGCCCCGATGAGTTGGCTTCGGTGCTCGCGCACGAGCTCACCCACGTCACGCAGCGCCACATCGGTCGCATGCTGAGTCAGCAGGAGCGGCAAAGCCCCATTTTGGTGGGCGCCATGATCGTGGGTTTGCTCGCGGCTTCGCGCGCCAACACGCCCAACGCCATCAATGCGAGCAACGCCGTGCTCATGGGAGGGCAGGCGCTGGCCATTCAGAACCAGCTCAATTTCAATCGCGACATGGAGCGCGAGGCGGATCGGATCGGCTTTGGGGTGTATGGTGACGCGGGCTACGCCCCGATGGGCTTTGTGGCCATGTTTGAGCGTTTGCAACAGGCGGCGCGCCTCAACGACAGCGGTAATTTTCCCTACCTGCGCAGCCACCCCATGACCACCGAGCGCATTGCCGACGCCCAGGCGCGCCAGCAGTTGCTGCCGGTGCGCCTGCCCCCACCCATGACGGCATTGCACGCGATGATGGCTGCGCGTGCGCAGGTGCTGGCGGATCCGCATCCGGATGCGCTCTACGCGTGGTCGCTTCAGGCCCAACCGGAAGCCCTGCAACGCTTGAGCCCGGCGCGGCAGGCGGGGGTGCGCTACGGCGCGGCTTTGGCGGCGCTCAAAACCCGCGCCTATGAGACGGCGCATCGGCATTTGGCCAGCCTGCCGCCTCTGCTGATGGGCGACGCGGCGGCGGTGCGGCTGATGCATGGCTTGGTGGCCGAGTTGGCTTTGGCCGAGGGTCAGCCACAGGCGGCCTTACAAGCCTTGGATCGGGATCGCCAAGAGCCCGAGGGGCGGCCACAGCGCCTCTTGCGTGCGCAAGCGCTCCTGGCGAGTCACCGAGCCGCCGAGGCGGCACAGATGCTGCAAACTTGGGTAGCCCTCAACCCGCGGGACGCCACCGCCTGGGACACGCTGGCGCGCGCGGAGGCCATGCGCGGCGCGGAGCTGGCCGCATTGCGCGCCGAGGCCGAGGCCAAAGCGGCGCTTTTTGAGTACCCGGGCGCCATTGACCGCTTGTTGGCCGCGCAGGAGCGCGCGCGCGCCTTGACGCGCAGCCAGGGCTTGGACCGCGACGGCCACATGCAGGCTTCCATCATTGATGCCCGTTTGCGGGCGATCCAACAGCGTTGGCGAGAGATGCAGGCCGATGCCCAAAATACCCGTTAGGCGCACGCCTTGAGCCCGAAAACGGCTATCATCCCCCTCCCCCGCGATTGTTCGCACTCCACTCCCCATGGCTGGCATTCACATCACCGATATCGAGGCGGCCATCAACTATTGGCGCCAGCGGCAGCCTTCGCCCGATGGGGTGATGCTGTCCAAACCCTTGCGCGCTTTGGCCGAGGTGTATGCCCTCATGGTGTTTTACAAAGCCGAGGAGGCGGACGAGTTCACCATGCCGGTAGACGCCGCTGAAGCTTGGCAGGCGTGGTACGCCACCACCCCGGACACCCCGTGCATTGCGATTTGCTCGACGAGCCAGGGCGATGCCGATTGCAAAGGCTGTGGTCGCACTTTTGAGGAGGTGCAACTGTGGACCGAGATGACGGCCGGCGAAAAGCGCGCGGTGTGGCACCGCATTACCCGCGAGGGAACGGCTTGGCGCTTTAACCGCTACGCCGAGCGCGCGGCGGAGGATCGCACCCTGGCCCGCCAAGCGGCAGAGGCGCAAAGCCTGCTGCCGTTCAAGGCGAGCGAGGCTTAAACCCGTTTGGCCAGTTCGGCGGCTTTGCCGATGTAACTCGCCGGGGTGAGGGCCAAGAGACGCGCTTGTTCCGCCTGGGGAATGGGGAGCCCACGAATCAGACCGTGCAAGGCTTCGGCGGTGACGGTTTTGCCCCGAGTGACCGCTTTGAGTTGCTCGTAAGCGCCCGCAACGCCATAGCGGCGCATGACGGTCTGAATCGGTTCGGCCAAGACTTCCCAAGCCGCATCCAGATCCGCTTGCAGGGCTTCACGGTTGAGTTCGAGCTTACCCAAGCCGGTGGCGAGCGATTGGTAGCCGAGCACGGCGTAGCCCAGCGCCACGCCCATGTTGCGCAACACGGTGGAGTCGGTGAGGTCGCGCTGCCAGCGGCTGATGGGCAGCTTGTCGCTCAGGTGGCGCAGCAAGGCGTTGGCCAAGCCAAAATTTCCTTCGGCGTTCTCGAAGTCAATTGGGTTGACCTTGTGGGGCATGGTGGAGGAGCCAATTTCGCCTTCTTTGAGGCGTTGCTTGAAGTAGCCGAGCGAAATGTAGCCCCAGACGTCGCGCGCGAAATCGATCAGCACGGTGTTGGCGTGCGCCATCGCGTCAAAAAATTCAGCCAAGCCATCGTGTGGCTCGATTTGCGTGCTGTAAGCCTGGAACTGCAGGCCCAGCCCCTCTGGCACGGGCGCCTCAATGACGCGCTGGCTAAAGGCCTCCCAGTCCACTTCTGGCCAGGCGCTCAGGTGGGCGTTGTAGTTGCCCACGGCACCGTTCATCTTCGCGCGCAGGGGCACGGCGGCTAAGCGCGCACGGGCGTCGCGCAAGCGCACCACCACATTGGCGATTTCTTTGCCCACGGTGGTGGGGCTGGCGGTTTGACCGTGGGTGCGGCTGAGCATGGGTTCGGCCGCGTATTGGTGCGCTAGCTCGCGCAGGCGGGTGATCAGGGTGTCGAGTTGGGGTAGCACAACGGCTTGGCGCGCGGCCTGTAACTGCAAGGCGTGGCTGGTGTTGTTGATGTCTTCACTGGTGCAGGCGAAGTGTACGAACTCCGCGGCGGCGATCAACTCGGGCTGGCCTTGCATGCGCTCCTTGAGCCAGTACTCCACGGCCTTGACGTCGTGATTGGTGGTTTTTTCGATCGCCTTGATGGCTTGAGCATCCTCCGTGGAGAAGCCGGAGACCAAAC
>VEQC01000035.1 GCA_018883455.1 Limnohabitans sp.
TGTGTGTGGCTGGCGTGGCCTGCTGTGTGGCCATGGCCATGCCCCAGGTGCACATCGTGGCCTATTGCGCGGATTTGGGGTTTGGCGCGGCGCGCGGGGCGCAAATGTTGGCGGTCATGCTCGCGTGCGGCATTGTGAGCCGCTTGGTCTCGGGTGTGATTTGTGACCGCATTGGGGGCTTGCGCACGCTCTTGCTGGGCTCGGTCTTGCAAGGCTTGGCGCTGTTGCTCTTCTTGCCCTTTGATGGTTTGGTCTCGTTGTTTTTGGTGTCGGCGCTCTTTGGCTTGTTCCAAGGGGGCATCGTGCCGTCCTACGCCATCATCGTGCGTGAACATTTTGCGCCTAAGGAGGCGGGGGTGCGGGTGGGGGCAGTGATCATGGCCACCCTCGGGGGCATGGCGCTCGGCGGCTGGATGTCGGGCTGGGTGTTTGACCTCACGGGCAGCTACCAGGCCGCATTCATCAATGGCATTGCCTGGAACCTGCTCAACCTCTCGATCGCGAGCTGGCTGGTCTGGCGGGTGCGCAAGCTCGCCCATGCGCAGGCCGGCAGCTGATCACTGCGGCTGGAAGTCGTCCCACGAGACGGGGTCGCCGCGCTCCACGGCCCGCGCGAGGGTGCGGCCCATCAGTTCATCAAAGTGCTTGGGCGCGAGCCCGTAGCCGGGGCGGATGCGGCGGATGTCGGCCTCCGTGATGCGCTCGCCCGCACGCAGGTCGCGCACGAAATAGAGCGAGCGGCGAAACACCAAGCTGGATTTTTCGCGGTCGGGGCGCTTTAAGTCGCCGCTGCCCAAGGCGGCCCAGGCGTCGCGGGTGGACTGCACCAGGACTTGGAGCTCATCGGGCTCGATGGAGAACTCGCTGTCGGGGCCCTTGTCGGCGCGGCTCAAGGTGAAGTGCTTCTCGATGGCCGTGGCGCCGAGCGTGACGGCCGCGATCGCGGCGGTGTGGCCGATGGTGTGGTCGGAGAGGCCCACTTCCACACCGAACTTCTCGCGCAGCCAAGGGATGTTGCGCAGATTGGCGTCTTCAATGGGGCTTGGATAGTTGCTGATGCAATGAAAGAGCAAGATGGACTGGGCGCCACTGCCGCGGGCGGCTTCCACCGCTTCGCGAATTTCCCCTTCGTGCGCCATGCCCGTGGACATCAGCATGGGCTTACCCGTGCGGGCCACGCGCTCGATCAGGGGGATGTCGGTGAGCTCAAAAGAGGCGATTTTGTAGGCCGGGGCGTTGACGGATTCCAGCAAATCCACGGCCGTTTCGTCAAAGGGCGTTGAGAACAAGGTGATGCCCAGCGTTTTGGCGTAGGCGAAGAGTTCGGGGTGCCACTCAAAGGGCGTGCAGGCCTCGCCATATAAGTCGTAGAGTTTGTAGCCGTCCCAGAGCCCGCCGCTGATCTTGAAGCCGGGTTTGTCGCTGTCAATGGTCATGGTGTCGGCGGTGTAGGTCTGCAACTTGACCGCATGGGCACCGGCCTGCTTGGCCGCGAGGATCGAGGCCTTGGCGCGAGAGATGTCGCCGTTGTGGTTAGCCGAAATCTCCGCAATGATGAAGGGCGGGTGGCCGGGGCCGATGCGATGCGCATTGATTTGAAACATGGTGACTCCTGATCGATCGCTTAGCGGGGGAGGGCATAGGTTTGCTGAATCTGGGGGGCGCCCATTTTTTCCAGGGCACGGCGCATGGGGGCGTTGCTGGGCGCGATGTGGATGCAGAAATGCGCCGGGCGAACCGAGGGAATGGGTTTGAGCGGGGCATGCAGGCCTTGCAGGCGCTGCACCACCTCGGCCAAATGCCGGTGTTGGCCAGGGGTGAGGTGAATGCCCACGGAGTTGTCCCGCTGGAGGTAGGCGCTCCCCATGAGCGCGCCGCCTCGGTACAACAGGTACCAAACCCGGTAGGGGTGCGCGCGCACGAAGGCCGTATGTGCGCTCAGGCTGGGCATTTGTTGGTGACTGATGCCATGCCCGCGTTGTTCGAGCAAGCCATAGAGGGCCAGAACCTGCGCACGGCTGCCCGTGACTTTCTCAAAAACGATTTCGGGGGAGGGGGTTTTGGCCATGGGGGTTCAGGGGGTGTGGACAAAATGCAGGAGCTCGCCTTCGGCCCTTCGGAGTTCAAAGCCGCATTGCGTGAACACTTGCACGCTCGCGGGGTTGTCGCGTCGAACGGTGGCTTCGAGGGGGCCTGCGTGGGTCTGGCAAAAAAGGTCCATGGCTTGTTGGAGCAGGGGACGGGCGAGTTTTTGGCCGCGGAAGGCGGGGTTGAGGTTGATCGAGACCAGGGCTGACCCGTTGGCTTCGCTTCGGTCAAATCGGCACATCCCCACTTTCGCTTGACCCCGGTAAGCCACATAGAGGGTTCGGCTGGGGTCTTGAAGGGTTTGGGTGAGCCACCGCTCATGGGCCTCGCGCGCGATGGGCTCGGGGTCGAGGGACATCGCGCGGGTGAGCGCGTCGTTGCGCCAGGCAAACAAATCCGCTGAATCCTCAGCTTGCGCCAATTTGAACGAGAAGGTATTCAATTGCGTGCGGGCGTTGTGGAATCGTGGAAACAGAATGATTTTAGAACTTCAGGAGGACATTCTAGGGGTTCTGTGGGTTTTGATGGTGGCGCAGAATGCACAGAATGTGTCCGTTAGGGCTAAAATCGAGGATTCTGTGTTCCAAAGGACCTCGTAATTGCATGGCTAAGGAAGAAATGCTCGAAATGAAGGGAGTGGTGAGCGAAGTGCTGCCGGACTCCCGTTATCGTGTGACCCTGGAGAACGGTCATACCTTGGTCGCCTACACCGCAGGCAAGATGAAAATGCACCGCATTCGCATCATTGAAGGTGACAAAGTCACTGTCGAGCTCTCCCCCTATGACATGACCAAGGCGCGGGTCATCTTCCGGCACATCGAAGGCCGATGAGCCCCAACGGGCCAACGTCTTCGGCCCCGTCTGGAACGCCGGCGTGGAGTTCGGACGACCCTCGCTTCATGGCCATGGCGCTGGAGCAAGCCCGCCGCGCGGCATTGCACGGTGAAGTGCCGGTGGGGGCCGTGGTGGTGCGCAACGGCGACGTGATTGCCCAAGCCCACAATTACCCCATCAACAGTTGTGATCCCACCGCCCATGCGGAAATCAACGCCCTGCGCATGGCCGCGCAAGTGGTGGGCAACTACCGCCTTGTGGACTGCACCCTCTACGTCACGCTCGAGCCCTGCCTCATGTGCTGTGGCGCGGTGATTTGGGCGCGCCTGCCGCGTCTGGTGTACGCGGCCCAGGAGCCGCGCACCGGGGCGGCGGGTTCGGCGCTCAACGTCATGGCCACGCCGCTCAACCACCACACCCGCGTGGAGGGGGGATTGATGGCCCCAGAAGCCGCCGCGCTGTTGCAAAACTTCTTTCAAGCCCGCCGCTGAGCGAGAACCCGATGGCCCACATTTACATTTACTCTCCCAGCGGTGCCGTGCGCGATCGCGCGGCGTTTCGCCGCGGTCTGCAATGCCTGCGGGCGCTCGGTCATGAGGTTGAGGTTGATGCCGATGCGCTCGCGCGCGTCACGCGTTTTGCCGGAGACGATGAAACCCGTCTCGCCGCCTTGCACCGTGCCGCCGCCAGTGGCGCGGATGTGGCCCTGATTTCTCGGGGTGGCTATGGGCTCACGCGCATCCTCGCGCAGGTGCGCCTGCGTGAACTCGCCCGCGCAGTGCAAAAAGGCACGCGGTTTGTGGGCATGAGCGATTTCACTGCGCTGCAACTCGCCATGCTCGCCAAAACCGGCGCGCCGTCGTGGAGTGGCCCTTCCTTGGGGGAAGACTTTGGCCGCGCCGAGCCCGATGACATTACCCTCGCGTGTTTTGACGACCTGGTCTCGGGGCAGGGCGAGGGAACGGGGTGGCGTCTGCCGCGTGCGCACGCCCAGGCCCCGTCGCGTGCGGACGGGGTTTGGGCGAAGAACGCCACGCTGTGGGGCGGTAACTTGACCGTGCTCACCGCCTTGCTCGGCACGCCCTACTTCCCGCAAGTCCGCGGGGGCATCTTGTATTTGGAAGACATTGCCGAGCACCCGTATCGCATTGAGCGCATGCTCACCCAGCTCTTGCATGCGGGTGTGCTCGGTGCGCAAAAAGCCATCGTGCTTGGGCAATTCACCGATTACAAACTCGGGCCGCACGACCGCGGGTTCAATTTCGCGCAGGTGGTGAACTGGCTGCGCGCGCAAGTCAAGGCACCGGTGCTCACCGGCCTGCCTTTTGGCCATGTGCCCACCAAGGTGTGCTTGCCCACGGGCTTGCCTGTCTCATTGGTGGTGGAAGGCCAAGACGCCTTGCTGCTCTGGGCCCATGAGGGCCACTGAGCGATTCCGAATTGAAAAATATGAACAGGGAGTTTCCATGAAAGCCTACACACAGCATTACATCAACGGTCAGTGGGTGAACGCCCAATCCGCAGCCGTCTTTGAAGTGCACGACTCCACCACCGAGGCGGTTTTCGCGACAGTCCCCCAGGGCACGCGCGCCGAAGCCGAACAAGCGGTGCTGGCCGCGCGCAAGGCCTTTGAGAGCTGGTCGCAACTGCCGGTCGAGACCCGTTGCGCCTACATTGACAAGGTGGTCGAGGGACTCAAGGCCCGGACCGATGAAATGGCCCAAACCATTGCGCGCGAGGTGGGCATGCCCATCAAGCTCGCCAAAATGATTCAAGTGGGCGGCCCCGTGTTCAACTGGGGCAACGCCGCGAAAGTGGCGCGCCGTTTTGAGTGGGAGAAAAAAGTGGGCCACTCGCTTGTGGTGCGCGAGCCCATTGGGGTGGTGGGGTGCATCACCCCCTGGAATTTCCCCTTGAACCAGATCACGCTCAAAGTCGCGCCGGCCTTGGCTGCGGGCTGCACGGTGGTGCTCAAGCCCAGCGAAATCGCGCCCTTGAACGCCCTAATCCTGGCCGAAATCATTCACGAGGCGGGATTCCCGCCCGGCGTGTTTAACCTCGTCAACGGCACGGGGCCCGAAGTCGGTGAGGTGTTGGCCAGCCACCCCGAAGTGGACATGGTGAGCTTTACCGGCTCGACCCGCGCGGGTCGACGCGTGGGCGAACTCGCGGCGCAGACCATCAAGCGCGTGGCCCTTGAGCTTGGCGGCAAATCGGCCAGCGTGATCCTGCCCGATGCCGATCTCGAAGCCGCCGTCAAAGGCACGGTCTCGGCCTGTTTGCTCAACAGCGGTCAAACCTGCTCGGCCCACACCCGCATGCTGGTGCATGTCTCGCAGCTCGATCAGGCCAAACCCTTGGCGCGCGCGGCCATCCTCAAGATGACCTTGGGGCCGAGTCTGGAAGAGGGCAGTCGCTTGGGTCCTTTGGTGAGCGCCGCGCAGCGCGACCGCGTGCAACAGCTCATCACGCAGGGACTGGCCGAAGGCGCCGAATTGGTGGTCGGAGGCCCACAAACGCCCGAGGGACTGAGCCAAGGCTATTTTGTGCAGCCCACCGCCCTCGTGGTGCAACGCCACCACACCTTGGCGCGGGAGGAAATTTTTGGTCCCGTACTGGTCATTCTGGCGTACGCCAACGAAGACGAAGCGGTGGCGATTGCCAATGAGACGGTGTATGGCCTGGGCGGCGGCGTCTGGAGCCAAGACGAAGCCCACGCCATGGCCGTGGCCCGTCGCATGCGCACCGGTCAGGTCGACATCAATGGCGCGCCCTTCAATGGCAACGCGCCTTTTGGGGGCTATAAGCAATCCGGTAACGGCCGCGAAAACGGCGTTTACGGTTTTGAGGAGTTCCTCGAATACAAGGCTATGCAACTCAAGCCCAGCGAAACATAATTCACCATGAACACCGGCCCCCACATTCCTTTTGAGACCAGCGCCCGCTACCCCGATCCTCGGGTGCAGGTGCTCGACGAGCGTTTCCTCCCCTACCGCGTCTTTAGCGCGAGCGTGGAGCAACTCGCCAGTGGCCTGCGCTGGGCTGAAGGGCCGGTGTGGTTTGGCGATGGGCGCTACCTCTTGCTCTCGGATATTCCGAATAACCGCATCGTGCGCTGGGATGAAGAAACCGGCTTGCTCAGCAATTACCGCGCCCCTTCCAACAACGCCAATGGCCTGGCCCGCGACCGCGAAGGGCGCTTGATCACCTGTGAGCACCTCACCCGCCGCATCACCCGCACCGAGCACGATGGCCGCATCACGGTGTTGGCCGATCGCTATGAAGGCAAGCGCCTGAACTCCCCCAATGACCTCATTTGTCAGCGCCAAGGGCCGTTGGCCGGGGCGATTTGGTTCACCGATCCGCCTTTTGGCATCGCGGGCGATTGGGAGGGCGAGCCCGCCGAGGCCGAGCTGCCCCACGCGGTCTACCGCATCGATCCGGATGGGCAGCTGCGTCAAGTCATCACCGATTTGGCCGGGCCCAATGGCCTCGCGTTCAATCCGGATGAATCCATCTTGTATGTGGTGGAGAGCCGCGCCCAACCTTCGCGCCTGATTTGGGCCTATGACGTGGCGGCGGATGGTTCGCTCAGTGGCAAACGCTGCGTGGTCGATGCGCGGGGTCCCGGTGCCTTAGACGGCTTCGCGGTGGATCAGGATGGCAACCTCTGGTGTGGCTGGGGCAGCAGCGGTGCGCTCTCGGCCGATCCCGCCGCGCTCGACGGCGTGCGCGTCTTTAGCCCCGAAGGGGTGGCCTTGGCGCACATTTCATTGCCCGAGCGGTGTGCGAATGTGTGTTTTGGCGGCGCCAAACGCAACCGGCTCTTCATGGCCAGCAGCCATTCGCTTTACGCCCTTTACGTGCACACCCGCGGGGCTTGAGTTTTAGCCCGCGCGTGCGGCGTGGCCAATTTCGAAATCGTTGAGACCGCTCACGTCTTGTCCGCGCAAGAGCCACAAGGGGCGGGTCGCAAAGCTCACGGGCACGCCGCTTTTACCGTCCACCGGGCGCAGGTTGCGGTCAAAGTGCGAACTCGCGGGCATGTAGCGCAGGGCGGCGCCCGTGCGACGGATGCCGGAGCGATTGGCGTCGGCACCATGAATCATGTAGACATCGTGCATCGACATCTGCCCGGGCTGGAGTTCGAGGTCCACTGCCGCTTGCGGGTCAAAGGCGCCGTCGGCCATGCGTTGCTGCAAGGTGAGGTCGGTGCGGTCTTCGTGCAGGTGCGGGAACAGCTCTTTGTTGCGGTGTGAGCCGGGAATCACGCGCAGGCATCCGTTCTCCCGCGTGCTCGGCTCAAGCGCCACCCACACCGTGCAAGTGGCCAGCGGTCGAATGGGCCAATAGTGGCCGTCTTGGTGCCAGGGTGTCTCGTAGCCCTCTTGCGCAGGTTTGCAAAACACATGGCAGCCCCACAGGATGATGTTGGGCCCAATGAGCTGCTCGACCAAATCCACGATGGGCGGGTGCATGGCCAAGTCCAAGAAGCGACGACTCCCGCGCACGCCTTCGCCGTTGTCCCCTTGCACATGGGCACTCACGAGTTTTTCCGGGCGCACGCCGGGGTTGTCGCGAATGAGTTGGTTGAGCGCGTCTTGCAGCTCTTGCACAAAGGCGGGCTCGAGGCGGTAGTCGGGAATCAGATAGCCCTCGCGTTGGTAGGACTCGATTTGGGCGGGCGTGAGGCGGGCGGACATGGGCATCTCCTCTAGGGGGGGCGGTCAGTAGGTGGCACGCCCCCCGCTGATGTCAAACACCGAAGCGGTGGTGAAACTGCAATCGGGGCTGCTGAGCCAGCCGACCATGGCGGCGATTTCATCCACCGTGACAAACCGGCCCATGGGTATTTTGCCCAACATGAAGGCGATGTGCTCGGGCGTCATTTGGTCAAAGATGGCGGTTTTGGCGGCAGCCGGAGCCACCGCGTTGACCAGGATGTTTCGGGTGGCAAGCTCTTTGCCGAGCGATTTGGTGAGCGCAATCACCCCGGCCTTGGACGCGCTGTAGTGGCTGGCATTGGGGTTGCCCTCCTTGCCGGCCACCGAGGCGATGTTGACAATCCGCCCCCATTGGCTCTTGAGCATGTGGGGCACGACCGAGCGACAGGTGAGGTAGGGGGCCACGAGGTTGACCTCAATCACACGGCGCCACACCTCAGGTGCGAGCTCCCAAGTGGGCCCATTCCCCCCCGTGATGCCCGCGTTGTTCACCAAAATGTCAATTTGGCCCATGGCCTTGGCCGCGGCAGCCGTGGCCTCTTCGACTGCCTGGGCGTCGGTGAGTTCCACCGTGTGCGCGTGGGTTTTGCCAAGCGGGGCCAATGCGGCCTGGGCTTCGCGCAAACGATCGGCATCGATGTCCCAGAGCGTCACCTCGGCACCGGATTGCAGAAAACGCTGGCAAACCGCAAGGCCAATGCCTTGGGCCCCACCCGTGACGATGGCCTTGCGGCCGCGCAGATCCAAGGTGTTCATGAGAGTCCTTTCAGGGTTTGGGCGGCAGTGGGCAAGGCCTGGCAGTCGGCGATGTACTGGCGAATGATGTCTTCAAACGAGGCCTCGGGCTTGAGCCCCAGGGCCAGCGCGCGGTCGGCACGCGCGCCCGTGGGCCAGCGCGCGACGATACCCGCAATGCGCTCATCGCGCTCAAACCGAACGCGGGCGCGCACGGCAGGACCGGCCACCGCCGCCAAGGCATCGAGCATTTGCGCCACCGTCACATTCAAGGCCGGCAAGTTCAAGGCCGTGCGCCCACCGTAGGCTTCGCGCGAGGCCTCAAAAACCTGAATCAAGCCCTCCACCGTGGCGCGCGGAGAGGAGACCGGGTGCGCCACTTCCGGGGCGACGGGGCAAATGGCCTCTTCACCGGCGAGGGGCTCGCGAATGATGCCGCTGAAGAACGAGGAGGCCGCGCCGTTGGGCCGGCCAGGGCGAACGGTGACGGTCATCAAGCGGGCGCTACGGCCATCGATGAAGCCTTTGCGGGTGTAGTCGGCCACCAGATGCTCACAAATATGCTTCTGGATGCCATACGAGGTTTGCGGCGTGGGCAAGGTGGTGTCGGTCACGATGGCCGGCATGGGCACGGCATCGTCAGGGCCGAAAACCGCCACGGAGCTGGAGAAGACCAAGCGCACCGGCGCATGGCCCGCCATTTGGTGGCTGCGCAGGGATTCGAGCAACGCGCGGGTGCTCTCCAAATTCGAGCGCATGCCCAAATCGAAATCGGCCTCGCATTCGCCCGAGACGGCCGAGGCCAGGTGAAAGACGCCATCGAGCTTCAAGCTCGCGAGTTGCGCGCACTGCTCGAGCAGCGGCCCGGTCATGACTTGCACCAGCGGATGCGCTGCCAAATCGGGCGGTGCGGGGAATTGGTCGGCCAAGATGACGGTCTCGAGGGCGCGTCCCCCGAGTTGTCCGCGCGCGAGGAGGGTGCGGGCGAGGCGGGCGCCAATAAAGCCCGCGCCTCCGGTGATGAGCAGTCGCATGGTGATTCTCGTGAGTCAAGCAGGGGAGGGAGACCGACGACGTCCCTTGATGGGCGGCGCCGGCGTGGCGAGAGAGGGGAGTTTGCGACGGCTCGCCAACACCAGCTCGATGTCGTCGTGCGCATCGTCAATGAGTTTGCGCGCCGCGCGCTCAGCGCGCTCGGGCTTTTGGGCAATCACGGCGTCCAAGACCGCGCGGTGCAGGGGCAGGGAATTGGCCGGCCCGTTGGGTTTGGAGGTCGAAATCTCAAAACTCGTGCGCAACAACGCACCGATGGCCTTGCTCATTTGAATCATCATGCGGTTGTGCGACGCGCGCATGAGGCCTTGGTGAAACAGCAAATCGTGGCGCACGTAATCGCCCCCAAACTCAATGGCTGCTTGCATGCCCGCGTAAGCGGCCTCCAAGTGCGCGATGTCTTCAGGGGTGGCACGACTCGCCGCCATGCCGACGGCGGCAGGTTCGACCAGGCTGCGCAACTCCTGCAAATCGCGTAAAAAGGCGCGCGTCATGCCCACTTTGGTGAGCCAGCCCACGAGCTGCGGGTCAAACCAGTTCCATTGATCGGCCTCTAAAACCCGCGTACCCACCTTGGGGCCGGTGCTGATCATGCCCTTGGCCACCAGTGATTTGATGGCCTCACGCACCACCGTCCGGCTCACCCCATAGGACTCGCACAACACGGTCTCGGGGGGAATGGCGGTACCCGGCGGGTAGTGCCCAGACGCAATGGCTTCACCCAGCAAATCCAGGGTGTGACCCAGCATGTTTTTGATGGCCATGGGCGTGGTCCTTGTGGGTGGCGTCAGGCGGTGGCGGTGTTGAACTGAATTTGCACCTTCATGGCCTTGGTTTTATCGGCGGCCAACTCAAAAGCCGCAAGCGCCTCGCCCATGGGCAGCACATGCGAGATGACCGGACGCCCGTCGACCAAGCCCTCGCTGAGGAAACGCACGGCGACGGCGAACTCCTCATGAAAGCGGAAGGTGCCGCGCAACTCCAACTCTTTGGCGACCAAGGCATTGAGCGGCAGGGCCGAGTCGCCACCGAGCCCAACGGCCACAATCACGCCGCACGGCATGACCACCTCCAGCCCCTGACGCAAGGCCTGGGGGCTGCCCGAGGCCTCAAACTGCACCGCAAACTGGCCTTTGTCGGCTTTGAAGGGGTCGAGTGCCTGCGGGTTCTCGGCCAAATTCAACACCTCGTCGGCCCCCATTTTCTGGGCCACGGCTAGGGCGGCGGCGCTCAAATCGGCCGCCACGATGCGCGCCGCACCGGCGCGGCGCAGCGCCCCAATGAGCAAATTGCCAATCGGGCCGCAACCGGTGACGAGCACCGTTTTGCCAAACACCGAGCCCGCCCGTGCGATGGCGTGCAAACCCACGGAGAGGGGTTCGGCCAAGGCGGCCAAGGACAAATCCATGTCGTCGCGCAGGGGGTGGGCTTGATAGGCTTCAATCACCAAGTCCTGTCGAAACGCGCCCTGAATGTGGGGAAAGCGCATGGCGCTGCCGTAAAAACGCATGTCGAGGCAGTGGTTCTGATGCCCTTTTTGGCAGTAAACGCATTGTCCGCAGGGCCGCGATGGCGAGATGGCCACGCGCTGGCCGGGGCGCAAGTGTTGCACCGCTTGGCCCACCTCCGCCACGATGCCCGAGACTTCGTGGCCCAGCACCATGGGTTGCTGCAAGCGCACTGTGCCAAAGCCGCCATGTTGGAAGTAATGCAGATCCGAGCCGCAAATGCCGCCGTGTGCGACGTGGACGCGCACCTGCTGGGGACCGAGCGGATCGGTAGGAAAGGATTCGACGCGCAAATCCATGGGGGCGTGACAGACGAGGGCTTGCATGAGGGGCTCCTTATAGCTGGGCGGTCACGCCGCCATCGACATACAGCACATGGCCGTTGACAAAACTCGACGCATCGCTGCAGAGAAAAACCGCCGCAGGAGCGAGCTCCTCGACGTCTCCCCAGCGGCGGCTGGGTGTACGCTGGGTGAGCCAGTTGGAGAAGGTGGTGTCTTGCACCAGTTTTTCCGTGAGCTCGGTCTTGAAATAGCCTGGACCAATGGCGTTGACTTGCAGTCCGAGCGGGCCCCAATCGATGGCCATGCCCTTGGTGAGCATTTTCAAGGCGCCTTTGGTGGCCATGTAAGGGGCAATGCCGGGGCGGCCCAGCTCGCTTTGCACCGAACAAATGTTGACGATCTTGCCGCGCCCGCGCGCGATCATGAAGGGCGCCACGGCATGCCCCACCAAAAAGGCGCTATCGAGGTTGGTGCGAATGATCTCATGCCATTGCGCGGGGGTGAACTCATGCAAGGGGGCCCGGCGCGTCATGCCCGCGTTGTTGATCAAAATCTCGAGCGCCCCAATGTCGCGCTCGATGGCGGCAACGGCTGCTTGGACCGCGTTGGCGTCAGAGACATCAAAGGCGGACACATGCACCGTGTGCCCCTCCCCGCGCAGGGTTTGGGCGGCATGTTGGAGTTTCTCGGTGTTGCGCCCGTTGAGCACAACTTGCGCGCCGGCTTGGCACAGGCCGCGCGCCAGGGCCAGCCCGATTCCCGTGGAGGAGCCGGTGATGAGGGCCAGACGGCCATCGAGACGAAAGGTTTGGGCGGTGATCATGTGGAGTGTTCGGCCAAGTGCGAGAGCACTTGTTGCAAAAGGTCTTCGGGAGAGCTTGCCACATCGAGGTGTAGCGCGTCCTCATCGGCGCCGGGGACTTCGAGGGTGCGCAGTTGGCTCTGCAAGAGGGAAGGGGGCATGTAGTGCCCCTGACGCGCGGCCAAGCGCTCTTGCAAGAGCGCTTCGCTGCCGTGCAAGTGGATGAACTGCAGCGGCAGGCCGGTGGCCCGCAGGCGATCCCGATAGCGCCGCTTTAAAGCAGAGCAGGTGAGGACCACCCCTTGGGTGGGCGGCGCATCGAGCAAGGCTTGCGCGATGGCGTCGAGCCATGTGGCCCGGTCTTCGTCGGTCAGCGGGGTGCCTGCGCGCATGAGGGCGATGTTGCGCGGCGGGTGCAGATCGTCGCCCTCGATGTAGGGGAGGTGCAATTTCTCCGCCAAGGCGCGCGCGAGCGTGGACTTGCCACTGCCACTCACCCCCATGAGAACGGCACGCAGGGCTGTCATGTCAGTTCACGCGTTGGCCGCTTTGCCCGTCAAAGAGGTGAACTTTGGCCGGATCGATTTGCAGATGAATCCGATCATCCGGATGCACATTCGGGCGGCCGTGCGTGACCACCACAAAGCGTTGATCCCCTACCTGCACGAGCAACTCGGTTTCGGCGCCAGTGGGCTCGATCACCACCACCTTGGCTTCCACGCCCTGATCGCCCAAGCGAATGTCGGTGGGACGAATGCCGTAGTGCAAGCTGCTGCCGGCGCTCAACCCGGCCAAGCCGGTGGGCAGGGGCCAGGTTTGACCGCAGGCATCCAGTCCGTTGGGGAGCACCTTGCCTTTGATGATGTTCATGGCTGGGGAGCCAATGAATTGCGCCACAAACAGATTGCCTGGACGGTCAAAGAGCTCCAAGGGGGTACCAATTTGTTCAATGATGCCATCGTGCATGACCACGATGCGATCGGCCATGGTCATGGCCTCGATTTGATCGTGGGTGACGTAGACCGTGGTGGTCTTGAGGCGCTGGTGCAAGGCCTTGATCTCGGCGCGCATGGCCACACGCAGCTTCGCGTCAAGGTTGGAGAGCGGCTCGTCAAAGAGGAAGACCTTGGGGTCGCGCACGATGGCGCGGCCCATGGCCACGCGTTGGCGCTGACCGCCGGAGAGCTCGCGCGGGTAGCGCTCGAGCAAGGCCTCGAGGTTCAAGATGCGGGCGGCGTGCATCACGCGCTCGTTGATGGCGTTGGGGTCCTCTTTGCGCAGCTTGAGCGAGAAGCCCATGTTCTCCCGCACGGTCATGTGCGGGTAGAGCGCATAGCTCTGGAAGACCATGGCGATGTCACGGTCCTTGGATTCCAGGTCGTTGATGACCTGATCGTCAATGCGAATTTCACCGCCGGAGATTTCTTCCAGGCCTGCGAGCATGCGCAGGAGCGTGGATTTGCCACAGCCCGAGGGGCCGACCAGAACCACGAACTCACCGGAATGAATGTCAAAACTGATGCCGTGAATGACCTTGACCTTCTGGCCGTAGATTTTTTCAATGTTGCGAAACGAGACGGATGACATGCAGAAGATCCTCAGCTTTTCACTGCGCCGGCCGTTAGGCCAGAAACCATATACCGCTTAAAGGCGTAGTAAATGGCGGCGGGGGGGAGGGCATAGATCAGGCCGGTGGCCATGAGCAATTCCCAGGGGGAGTCGTCGGCTTGGAGGAAGTTGCCCAAGGCCACAGCCAAGGTGACATCCTCATCGCGCGACAACAACAAAAACGCGTACAGGTATTCGTTCCACGCGAGCAGAAGCGAATAGGTGCCCACCGCCACCAGCGAGGGCAGCATGAGGGGGAGGTAGACCAGGTAAAAAAGCTGCAGCGGGGTGGCCCCGTCCATGCGCGCGGCTTCATCGAGTTCGTAGGGCAGCTTGTCGCTCGCCTGCTTCAACACCCAGATGCAATAAGGCGAGGCAATGGTGACCATGGCCAGAATGAGTGCCCACTGGTTGTTGAGCAAACCATAAAGCCCCATGGTCTTATACATGGGCACCGCCAAAAACGCCGCGGGAATGAAGTAGGTGAACAAGGCCATGTTCATGACCGTGCGACCCCCGCGCACCTTCAGGCGGCTGATGGCAAAGGCCGCGCAAGTGGCGATAAAGAGGGTCAAGGCGCCCACCGTGATCGCGATCACCAGGGAGTTGAAGATCTGATCCCAGAAATGGTTGAGGTAGAAGTGCTTGCGGTTAAAGGCGATCTCAAAATTCTGCAAGGTGGGGTGATCCGGCCAGAGCTTGCCCGTCGTGCCCTCGTCCTTGGGCGAGAACGCAAAGAGGGCGAGGTGATAGATGGGCAGCAAAGTCCAAATCAGCACGGGAATGCCGATGAGCAGCAGCTTGGCTTCGTTGGTGATGGTCTTGAGCTTCATTTGGAGAGCCGCTTCATCATGAAAAACACCAGGGGCAGAATGAGGGGGAGCGCCACCACGATGGAGGCCATCGCCAAGTCCACTTGGTCCAGTCGCAAGTAGCGAATACCCAGAGTCGCCAGCACATGGGTGAGGTCCGCAGGGCCGCCGCCGGTGAGCAGGTAAACGCTGTTGAAGTCCCCCAGGGTCCAGATGGCCGAGAGAATGGTCGAGGTGAGGTAGAGGCCGCGCATGGACGGCCAGGTGATGTAGCGGAATTTTTGCCACCGGGTGGCGCCATCCACAGAAGCCGCTTCGTATTGCTCAGCGGGAATGGCCAAGCGCCCGGCAATCAGGATCAGGGTCCAAAAGGGCAGGGACTTCCAGATGTGCATGAGCATCGAGAACGACAAAGCCAAGGTTGGGTCATTGAGCCAATTCGGACCGTCGAGCCCCGTGAGGCGGAAAATCGTGCTGTTGATCACCCCCCACTCGGGGTTGAGCATGAAGCGCACCGAGAGGATGGTGGGAATCGAGGGCACCGCCCAGGGCAGGATGAAGAGCACCGTCAGGGCCTTGATCCACCAGCGCTCCTGAATGAAGAAGCCCGACAAGGCCAATGCGATCATCATCTTGAGGTTGATCGCGACGGTCAGAAAGATCACCGTGTTGATGAGCGTGCGGAAAAACACCGGGTCGGCCAATAAGGCCTCGTAACTCGCGGGGTGCCGCGCAATCCACAAACCGTAGAGCACGGGATAGAGGACGAACACGACAAAAATGAACAAATAGGGCACGACCATCAAGCGGCCCCAGAATTCCCAGGGCGAGACGCGCGCGGGCGCGGCCACAGGTTGAGCGAGTGTGGTGTTCATGAGAAATCCAACCCGGCGTCAAACCGGGTTCTTGCGAAACCAAAGGGGGGAGAAAGAGCCACGGATGAAGTGTCCGTGGCCCTTTTGCGCCAGGGCTTAGTTGCTGGCGACTTCCTTGATACGGGCGATCATTTCATCGACCGCCTTGTCGGTAGGCACCTTCTCATTGAGGATGCGGTTCATGGCCTTGGCCCAGACGTTCTCGTTGTTGAGCACGGTGAACTTGTAGTTCTTCGTGAACTCGAACGGTGTGGTGCCATTCATGAACTGGTTGTAGACCGCCAGACGGTGTGGGTCGGCTTTCCAGAACGCGCTTTGCTGGCCAGCCTTGGTCACGGGGAACCAGCGGCCCAGCGAGCCTTCCACATAGGGGGTGAGGTTAGCGTCGTCCAACATGAAGGCGACGAATTTCTTGGCGTCAGCCTTGTTCTTGGCGTCCTTGAAGATCACACCGGTCTTGACCGCTGCGCGGTAAGTCATCTTGGTGCCGTCGGGCTTGTTCGGGAAGCCGGCGGTGGCGATGTTGGTGGTGTAGTTCTTCTTGGCCGTTTCGCGCTGCTCCGCGGTGAGCGCCGCGTTGTTCATGTCGTCGAGCCACTTGGCGGCGATGGAGATCGTCGCGTTGTGGGTCATGACAATGGTCTTGTTGTGGAAGGCCACGTTGTTGTCAGGATCCTTCCAGCTGGTGGAGGAGGGCGGTGTGCAACCTTTGGCATAAACGGCGGTGTAGTCGTTCATGGCGTTGATGAGGCCTTGGCGCACGGCGGGGTCATCGACCAGCAGCTTGCCTGAATCGTTCACCAATTTGACGTTGTAGCCGTCCATGAAGGTGAGGAAGGAGTAGAACGAATCGCTGGAGTCCACGCCCATGGGGAAGCCGGTGCCAAAACCACGCTTGCCGGATTTCTGGCGATAAGCGGGCTGAACCTTGGAGCACCAGAAGTCCCAGTACTCATTCCACTTGGTCGGGATGTCTTTGTCGGTAAAGCCCGCCTCGGCCAGCATGTCCTTCCAGTACTGGATGTGCATGGTC
>VEQC01000036.1 GCA_018883455.1 Limnohabitans sp.
ACACCATTGTTTATGTTCCCGACGTACTAGCGACGGTGGAATTCTTTGAAAAAGCGTTTGGATTGAAGAGGCGGTTCGTCCACGAATCGGGCTACGGCGAAATGGACACCGGTACAACCGCATTGGCTTTCGCAACTCATGATCTAGGCGCTTCAAATCTGCCTGCTGGTTATGTAAAGGCCAGCAAATCCCCAGAGCCGCTGGGCATTGAGATTGGACTTGTCACGGACGATGTCGCAGCAGCACACGCATAGGCAATAGCTGAGGGGGCCGCCTCAATAAAGGAGCCAGTCGTGAAGCCTTGGGGTCAGACCGTTTCATATGTCCGATGTCCAGATGGGACGCTCGTCGAAATTTGTTCTCCGGTAGCAAACTGAAAGTAAGCTCGTTAGATCAACATCGGACACCCGCTATCGTGGGCATCCTGGCGGGCACTTTGCAGTTACGTACGGCCGCAATGGGTCGGTAGCAGTCCGCCAGGCGCCGCTAGCAGCCTGAAGCGGACGCTCGGGCTAGCGGAGTGCGTCTCCCCTCTTGGCAGTGAGTAGTTGGGCAGAACATCCCATGTCGTGTCCACTTTCGCCGCAAATCAATGGCATCGAGATCCTCTACTAGCCCAAACGCCGCCAAAGTCATATCTGCGGAATCAGCATCCCGGCGTTTGAAACCGCCGCGGTGTGAGGTCAGATTGTGTGTAACAGTCCGGGAGCAGTCCACTCTGGCTATGGAGCGGGCAGCAATGCGTTCACAAAAGATCGCGCCGAAACAACATCTTCTTGCTGTCGAATACTAGAAGTCGCTACGTAATTTATCCAGCAATAATTCCTTGCTCAGACTCAATTACTACCAGTAAGCAATTAGTCGCGACAGCACAAATATATCGGGCGACTCTGTAATTTTGATGCTAAAGTAACACGCAAATTAAAATTTATAATATTTAACCATTTAAAGGAGGCAACATGTTTCCCATTGAGATTTGGCTAGCCTACACATCAGCTTGCGTTCTCTTGGTGTTGGCCCCAGGGCCAGATAACCTACTTGCTGTGGGTCGAGGGCTAAGTCAAGGATACGCAGCCGCTGTAGTGTCTGGCCTTTCCTCAGGCGCCGGCATTTTGTTTAACGTAGCAGCGGCGACTCTTGGACTTACGCTGCTTATGCAAACCTCTGCCATCGCGTTTTGGATTGTTAAAACGATTGGTGCAGGCTATTTACTTTGGCTTGGAATCAAAGTTATTCGCTCGCGCAGCTTAATTAGTTTCGTGCCGACAGCTCGGCAACCGTTGAGAACTATATTTGCTACCGGATTTCTTTCTGCTGCGCTAAATCCGAAACCAGGCCTTTTTGTTCTTGCTTTTATTCCACAGTTTGCGAGTCCAGCGCGCGGATCTGTAACAACGCAAATGCTAGTCTATGGAGCTTGGTTCGCAATGCTTACCGCTATAGGTTTCGCATTGATGGGGACCTTTGCTTCGCGACTTGCAGCTTGGCTTCGAGATCGCCCTCATGTTGTAGCCGGTCTGAATATCAGCGCTGGGATGACTTTTATTGCATCAGGATTTTCTATAGCGGCACTCAGACAAAAGTAGGCATAAGTTTTTTCAGTTTTAATTGCCAATATCTGGGCAAGAGAAGGTGTAGTCACAACCGACTCTACTTGTCTTAAATCGTGGCGAGCGTTCGTGCTATGAATGTATCCAACATAAATCGCTAGTTCTGCTTGCCTGACGCTGCGAGCTTGTTTACGTTGCTTCGAGATGAATGGCTGCAATGGGTCGATTTTCGACATTGAGCCCCATTAGCTTTGCCCTGTTAGATAAGTTCTGCGTGGTGAAGGTGACGGGATTGAATGCAAATCGTTGATGAGTTTGGGATGGAAATCGGTGGAGGGATTGTTGTGCGAACGCCTAGTGGGTTTGCTTCAAAAATACTCATCCAGCTGCCCACTTGGCTTCCCGGCAACGGTCGCCACTGCCAATGAAACGCAACATCCCTACTCGGTTAATCGCAACACCAGTCAACGACTTCCTTCTCAAAGCAAACGCAACAGTAGCCTGGTGCACTTAGGTCAATGACTTAAGCCGCCTCAGGCACGCTCGGCAGCCCGGACAAGGCCATGGCGAGTTCTTTCTCGTCGTAGGCTTCGTCGCGCAATTCGCCCGCGAAGTACTTCTGATAGGCGGTCATGTCAAAGTGACCGTGGCCGCAGAGGTTAAAGAGGATGGTCTCCGCCTTGCCCTCGCGCTTGCAGCGCAGGGCCTCTTCAATCGCGCCTTTGACCGCGTGATTCGCTTCGGGCGCGGGCACGATGCCTTCGGCGCGGGCAAACAACACGCCGGCCTCAAAGCACTGGCCTTGGGTGTAGGCCACGGCTTCGATCTCGCCGAGCTCTTTGAGGTGCGAGACCAGCGGCGCCATGCCGTGGTAGCGCAAGCCCCCCGCATGAAAGCCCGGCGGGGTGAACTGCGAGCCCAGGGTGTGCATTTTGGTGAGCGGCGTCATGTGGCCGGTATCGCCAAAGTCGTAGGCGTACTTGCCCCGCGTGAGCGAGGGGCAAGCCGCAGGTTCGACCGCCACGATGCGCGAGCGCGCGCCCCCGCGCAGGGCGTGACCGATGAAGGGGAAGGCGATGCCCGCGAAGTTCGAGCCACCGCCCGTGCACCCCACCACCACATCGGGCCAGGCGTCGGCCATCTCCATCTGCTGCATGGACTCCAGCCCAATGATGGTCTGGTGCATCAGCACATGGTTGAGCACCGAGCCCAAGGCGTACTTGGTGTCGGCGCGCTGGGCGGCGAGCTCCACCGCCTCCGAAATGGCAATGCCCAAGCTGCCCGGGTGATCGGGCCGCTCGGCCAGCACGCGACGCCCGTACTCGGTCTCGTTAGAGGGCGAAGGCAGGCAGCGCGCGCCATAGGTTTCCATGACGGCGCGGCGATAGGGCTTTTGGTCAAAGGAGACGCGCACCTGAAAGACCAGGACTTCAAGCCCAAAGATATTGCCCGCGAAAGACAGCGAGGTGCCCCATTGGCCCGCGCCCGTCTCCGTGGTGAGACGCTTGACGCCAGCGGCGGCGTTGTAAAACGCCTGCGGCACGGCGGTGTTGGGTTTGTGGCTGCCCGCCGGGCTCACCCCTTCGTATTTATAGAAAATTTTTGCCGGTGTTCCCAGCGCTTTTTCCAGCCGATGCGCCCGGTACAGGGGGGCGGGGCGCCAGAGCCGGTAAATCTCGCGCACCGGTTCGGGAATCTCGATCTCGCGCTCCGTGCTCACCTCTTGCATGATCAAGTCCATGGGAAAGAGGGGCTCGAGATCGGCGGGACCAATAGGCTGCAAGGTGCCAGGGTGCAAGACGGGCGGCAAAGCTTTGGGCAAGTCGGCCTGGATGTTGTACCAGGCACGCGGCATTTGGCTCTCTTCCAGCAGGAATTTGGTTTGCGACATGTGGGGTCTCCTCCATTGGGGTGGTTCTTTATGGGTTTAGCCGGATTTATAGCACGCCCGCCTAGCGCAAAGCCTGGTAAATGGCCTGCGCCAGCTCCTCGGAAATACCCTCAACCGTGCACAAATCCTGCACACTCGCATCGGCCACGCCGCGTACCCCCCCGAAGCGCTGCAAGAGGCGGGCGCGTTTTTTGGGGCCCACGCCCGGAATGTCTTCGAGCTTGCTCGCCCCCACGCGCACCCGGGCGCGTTGCGCGCGCATACCGGTAATGGCAAAGCGGTGCGCTTCGTCACGGATTTGTGCAACCAGCATGAGGGCGGCCGAATCGCGCCCCAGGTAGACCTTCTCGCGGCCATCGGCAAAGACCAGTTCCTCCAAACCGACCTTGCGGCCTTCGCCTTTTTCCACGCCCACCAAGCGGGTGATGTCCAAGTCCAGGCTCTCGAACACCTCGCGCGCGATGCCGATCTGCCCTTTGCCCCCGTCGATGAGCACCAAGTCGGGCAGGCGCCCCTCGCCCGCGCGCACGGCTTCGGCCAGTTTGCTGTAGCGGCGCAGCAGCACCTGCCGCATGGCGGCGTAGTCGTCGCCCGGGGTGATGCCCTCGATGTTGTAGCGGCGGTACTCGGAGGACTGCATCTTGTGGTGGTGAAACACCACGCAAGAGGCCTGCGTGGCCTCGCCCGCGGTGTGCGAGATGTCAAAGCACTCGACGCGGAATGGATCGAGATCGTCCAAGGCGAGATCCAAGGCATCGACCAAGGCGCGGGTGCGCGCTTGTTGTGAGCCCTCCTCGGCCAGCAGACGAGCGAGTTGCAGATCGGCATTTTGCTGCGCCATCTCGAGCCAGGCGCGGCGTTGCTCGCGCGGCTGGTGCACCGCGTGGATGCGGATGCCGGTCTGCTTGCCCAGGGCCTCGATCAAGTCTTTGTCGATCTTTTGGCTGGTGATGAGCGAGGGGGGGGGCGCCATCTCCAGATAGTGTTGGGCGATGAAGGCCTCGAGCACTTCGCTGGGCTCGGCCTCCTCCACGTGCACGGGGAAATACGGCCGATCGCCCAAATGCCGCCCGCCTCGCACCATGGCCAAGTTGACGCACGCACGCCCACCCTGAACCTTGACGGCGAGGATGTCCACATCTTGGTCGCCCACCGTGTCCACGGCTTGTTGGTGCAGCACTTTGGCGAGCGCCCCGAGCTGGTTGCGCAGCTCCGCTGCCTGCTCGAATTCGAGCCGCTCGGCGTGCGCCATCATGCGCGACTCGATGCTGGCCATGACCTCGCGCGTCTCGCCGCGCAAGAGGCGCATGGCCGCGTCCACGTCGCGCTGGTAATCGGCCACACTGATTTGCCCCACACAGGGCGCCGAGCAGCGCTTGATCTGAAAGAGCAGGCAAGGCCGGGTGCGGTTGGCGTAAACGGTGTCTTCACAGGTGCGCAGGCGAAAGACCTTTTGCAGCAGTTGAATGGCCTCGCGCACCGCCCACACACTGGGATAAGGGCCGAAGTAGTCGTGCCGGCGGTCCACCGCGCCTCGGTAGTACACCATGCGGGGCGACTGCGCCGCGCTCGGGTAGCCACTGCTTTGCACCGGGGCGTTGGGGTTGGCGCGGGCGAGCTTCAAGTACGGGTAGCTTTTGTCATCCCGAAACAGGATGTTGTATTTGGGTTTGAGCGTCTTGATCAGGTTGTTTTCGAGCAGCAGGGCCTCGGCCTCGGAGCGCACCACCGTGGTCTCCATGCGGGCGATCTTGCTCACCATGTGCCCGATGCGCGTGCCCCCGTGGTCTTTCTGGAAATAGCTGCCCACGCGTTTGCGCAAGTGGTTGGCCTTGCCCACGTAGAGCACCTGCTCCTGCGCGTCGAAGTAGCGATAAACGCCCGGCAAGGCAGGCAATGCCGCAACTTGCGCGAGCAAAGCCTCTCGAGGGTCCGGCGCAGAGGCCGGTGTCTCTGCAGTGGGTTCGGGCGTGGACGAATCGGTCATGGGTCGATTGTGGACAATGGGGGAATGCTAACCCCTCCGCGTCTTTGGGATGTTTTTTGCCATGTGATCGACAACCATGGCGACCTGGGCGTTTGCGCGCGCTTGGCGCGTCAATTGGCCGAGCGGGGCGAGCAGGTGCGCCTGTGGATCGACCGCGCGGAGGATCTGGCCTGGCTCGCCCCTGATTTGGCCGCGCAAGCCCTGCCCGGCGTGACTTGGCGGCCTTGGGCGCAGGCGAGCGAGCCCGAGGTGCTCGACACCCTGCCCCCGGCAGAGGTGTGGATCGAGGCCTTTGGTTGCGAACTGCCCGAGGCCTTTATGGCCCACCACGCGCGGGAGCCGCGCTGGCCGGCGCACTGGATCAACCTAGAGTATTTGAGCGCCGAGGCTGCGGTCACACGCTTACACGGCCTGCCCTCTCCGGTTCAGCACGGCCCCGCCAAAGGCCAATGCAAACACTTCTTTTACCCCGGCTTTGTGCCGCAGACCGGAGGCCTCTTGCGCGAGCGCGACTTGCCAGACCCTTGGTCAAGCGAGGCGCGGGCGCAGTGGCAAAGCGCGCAGGGCTTGGGGTTGGCCGCGCGCCGTGGGGTGGCGAGCCTCTTTTGCTATGAGCCCCCGGGCCTGGCTGCGGGGCTCGAAGCCCTCGGTGAAGCGGGCTTTGACCTGCTCGTCGCCCCCGGCCGCACCGCGCAAGCCCTGGCGGGCGTGGCCACGCCCAGCGGTGTGGCCGTGCACCCCATGCCCTGGGTGAGCCAAGCGGCGTATGACGCGCGCTTGTGGGGGTCGGACCTCAACTTCGTGCGCGGCGAGGACTCGCTCGTGCGCGCCCTGTGGGCGGGGCAGCCCTTTCTGTGGCACCTCTACCCCCAGAGCGACCACGCGCACCACGCCAAGCTCGATGCGTTTCTGGATTGGCTAGAAGCGCCGCCCTGCCTGCGCGAAGCCCACCAGCTCTGGAATGGGTGCGCGAGCGGGGTCTGGCCGGCCCTGACCCCGCCTCGCCTCGCCCTCTGGCGTGCGTGCGTGCAGGCCGCCCGCGCGCGTTTGCAGGACCAGGACGACCTCGTCACCCAATTGCAGCGCTGGGTGGGGCGGGTTTGATCACCCCAAAAAAGGCTAGAATGGGCGGTTTGCTGCTTTGCAGCCCATATGACAACTTTAGAGTGATCTGAATCATGAAAATCGCCCAAGAAATCCGCGTCGGCAATGTGATCATGCACGGCAAAGACCCGATGATCGTTTTGCGCACCGAATACGCCCGTGGCGGCCGTGGCGCGGCAACCGTGCGCATGAAGCTCAAGGCCTTGCTCTCCAACATGGGAGCCGAAGTGGTCTTCAAGGCCGACGACAAAATGGACCAGATCATTCTGGACCATAAGGAGTGCACCTACTCTTACTTTGCCGACCCGATGTATGTCTTCATGGACACCGAGTACAACCAGTACGAAGTCGAGGCCGAGAACATGGGCGACGCGTTGAACTACCTCGAAGACGGCATGGCTTGCGAAGTGGTGTTCTACGACGGCAAAGCCATCTCCATCGAGCTGCCCACCACCGTGGTGCGCGAGATCACCTGGACCGAACCCGCCGTCAAGGGCGATACGTCGGGCAAGGTCCTCAAGCCGGCCAAAATTGCCACGGGCTTTGAAGTCGCCGTTCCGCTGTTCGTTGACCAAGGCGACAAAGTCGAGATTGACACCCGTACGGGCGAATACCGCAAACGCGTCTGATCGGTTGCGAAACCGCTTGCGCTGGAAGGGCTCCCTGGGGAGCCCTTTTTACTTCTTCTCATTCAGATTAGGATTCGGCCATGGAAAGCACCTACGACGTACACGAGCGGCGACTCGCCGAAGCCTGGGACACCCTGCGCTCGCACTTTGACAACGGGGATCGGCTCGCGCCGGACTCGGCCCGACTGGCCTTTGCCGACCCGGAGTTTTTGCTGCGCCGAGAAACCCGTGGCATTCGTTTTCAGCTCGAGCTGCTCAAGCCCGACATGGCCCAGCATGCCCAAGGCATTGACAACACGGTGGTGGTCTTTGGCAGCGCGCGGTTTCGCAGCGAGGCCGACGCCCACCAAACCCTGGTGCGCGCGCGCGACGGGGGCGACCCCACGCAAATTCAAGCCGCCGAGCGGCTGGTGCGCAACGCCCGTTACTACGAGCAGGCGCGCGCGCTTGCCGCGCGCATTACCCAGTGGAGCTTGACGCAAAACCGCGAGAACAAGCTCTTCATTTGCACCGGTGGTGGGCCGGGCATCATGGAGGCGGCCAACCGGGGCGCCCACGATGCGGGTGGCATCAGCGTGGGGCTCAACATTGCCCTGCCCCATGAGCAAACGCCCAACCCCTACATCACCCCAGGGCTGAGCTTCAAGTTCCATTACTTCGCGCTGCGCAAGATGCACTTCATCATGCGCGCCAAGGCCTTGGTGGCCTTTCCGGGCGGCTTTGGCACGCTAGACGAACTCTTTGAAACCCTCACCCTGGTGCAATGCCGCAAAGCCAAGCCCGTGCCCATCGTGCTCTATGGCAGCGATTACTGGCGGCGCTTGTTTCACCCCGAGGTGTTGTTGGAGGAAGGGGCCATCTCCCCCGAAGACCTCAACCTCTTCACCTATGTGGATGGCGTGGACGAGGCCTGGGAGGCTATTCGCGGCTTTTACGGGCTCTGAGTTTGTAGCCCAGGGGCACGCCCAAGGCCAGGAGCAGGCTTTGCGCCCAAAACAGCCCTGCCGCGCCAATGACCGCGCCCACCCCGCCAAAGAGCATGGGCATGACAAAGCTGGAGGTGTTGATGCCCATGAGGCGCAAGCCCAGGGCCTCGCCATGACGCTCGGGTGGCGTGATTTGGTGCAGGATGCTCATGATCATGGGCTGCACCGCGCCCAGGCATAAACCCAATCCGACGGCGCAGACCCCCATCCACAGCGAGGTCTGCATGAACGGGTAAATCGCCAGACAGGCCGTGGCCCCGCTCATGGCCACCACAATGACTTGCCACTCCAGAAAGCGCCGTGTGAACCACGGCAGCGTGAGCCGGATGAGGGTGGCCGCCACCGCGAAACTCGCCAAGATCGCACCAATGGCCGAGGCGCTCAAACCGCGCTCATGGCCCAGGATGGGCACGACCAGGGTGTGCACATCCCAGCTCGAGGAAAAAAACCAATTCACGAGCAGCACCCGGCGGAACAAGGGATTGGCCAGCAAATCCCAGGCGTTGGGTTTTTCCTCGGGCGGGGTGATGGCGGGCAAATCCCGGCTGCGACGAATGAGCCACATGCCCACCAGCGGCAAGGCCGCGAGCGCGGCAAAGGCCACCTGGAAACTCACCTCATCAATGAGCACCCCTGCCATGAGGGGGCCCACGAAGTTGGAGAAGGCCGGCCCGATGGCGAGCCAGCTAAAGGCGTGGCGCAGCTCATGCAAATCCGACGCCATCCGTCCCACATGGCGTTGCAGGGAGATGAGCACCCCACCCGCAGCGGCCCCGAGCCCCATCGCGGCCAGACACATCACCGCGAAATTCGGCCACACGGCCACCAAACCCGCGCAGGCCGAGGCGAGCAAGCCGCAATAGAGCGCGGGCTTGCGCAAGCCCTGGCGATCCACATAGCGCCCCATGGGCAAGGCCAAAAAGATTTGCGTGAGCGCGAAAAACGCAAGCAAGATGCCCACCGCGGCCTCGGTCTGGCCTTGGCGCAAGGCGTAGAGCGGCGCGGCCATGCGTACACCCGCCATGCAGGCATGCACGCACACTTGCCCCAGCACCAAGCGAGCGAGCTCGCGCTTCAAGGCCTAGTCCCCCCGGGGGGCTCGTGCTCAGGCCCGTCGATCTCGGGCGCGCCCAGACGCTGCTGGGCCTCCTCCTCGGGCACTGCCTCCACATGGCGCAAGGCACGGCGCATTTGGCGATGGCGGGTATCGGCCTTGTCGAGCGTCTCGGCCGCGCGGTGCACCTGCTCGCGCACTTTGTCGACCCACTGGCCATAGCGTTCGAATTCGGTTTTGACAGCACCCAACACCTTCCACACCTCCGAAGCCTGTTGCTCCAGCGCCAGCGTGCGAAAGCCCATTTGCAAGCTGTTGAGCATGGCCAAGAGCGTGGTGGGCCCGGCAATGGTGATGCGGTGGTGACGGTGCAAATCGTCCATCAAGCCGGGGCGGCGCAACACCTCGGCGTAGAGCCCTTCGACGGGCAAGAACAGCACCCCAAACTCGGTGGTGTGCGGGGGCGCGAGGTAGCTCTCGGCAATGCGGCGCGCCTCCGAGCGTATGCGCGCTTCGAGCGCGCGCGCGGCCACCTCGGCACCCGCGGCGTCGGCCCGGTCTTGCGCCTCGAGCAAGCGCTCGTAGTCTTCGCGCGGGAACTTGGCATCAATGGGCAACCAAACCACCTCGCCCGATTGCCCGCTGCGCCCGGGAAATCGCACCGCGAAATCCACCCGCTGGTGGCTCTGGGGCCGGGTCTCGATCTGCTTGCCAAACTGCTCGGGCGTGAGCACCTGCTCAAGCAGGGCTTCGAGTTGGATCTCGCCAAACACCCCTCGGGTTTTGACGTTGGTGAGGATTTTTTGCAAATCCCCCACCCCTTTGGCCAAGCCCTGCATTTGTCCAAGCCCCTGGTGCACTTGCTCCAAGCGCTCGGCCACTTGGCGAAACGACTCCGTGAGGCGCTGCTCCAGCGTGGTTTGCAGCCGCTCGTCCACGGTGCGACGCATCTCCTCCAGGCGCTGGTTGTTGCTCTGCTGGAGTAACTGCAATTGTTGGTGCAGGGTTTCATTGATCGACTGCTGCAAGAGGCGCAGCTGCTGCGCTTGGGCTTGCTGCGCCAAGTGCAAGGTCTCGCCCAGCTCTTGCCGCTCGCGCCGCGCGGACTCGCTCAAATCCTCGCGCAACTGGCGCTCCAAGCGCGCGACCTGCTCTTGCAGGCCCGCCAACCAAACGGGGTTGGCCGGGGTGCGGGAGGAGAGCTGTCGCCACCACAACCCCAGCCCCAGCGCGGCCAACACCGCGAGGACGAGGAGCAGCAACTCGGTGGTGCTCATTCCAAGGTGTTCACCGGGGTCAAGACGCGCCCCTCTTGGAAAAACGCCCGCAGGTTGTCCGCCGCCAATTGCGCCATGGCCTTGCGGGTAGGAATGGAGGCGCTGGCAATGTGCGGGGTGAGCACGACGTTGGGCACGCTCAGCAAGCCCGGATGCACCTTGGGCTCCCCCTCAAACACATCGAGCCCCGCAGCGGCGATGGTGCGGTTTTGCAGCGCCAGCGCCAGGGCCGCATCGTCCACGATGCCGCCTCGGGCCAAGTTGATGAGGGTGGCCGTGGGTTTCATGGTTTGCAATTCAGCCGCCCCAATCGCATGGTGCGAGGCGGGTGAATACGGCAAGACGAGCATGAGGTGGTCACACTCGCGCAGCAAGGTGGCTTTGTCCACATAGCGCGCGTGCAACTCGGCTTCCACTGAAGCCTCCAGCCGCGAGCGGTTGTGATAGATCACGGACATGCGAAAACCCAGGGCCGCGCGACGCGCGATGGCCTGACCAATGCGGCCCATGCCCAAAATGCCCAGGGTGCTGCCGTGCACCTCGGCGCCGGCAAAGAGGTCGTAGCGCCACTGGCCCCACTCACCCCGGCGCAGGAAATGCTCGCTCTCGGTCAAGCGCCGCGCGGTGGCGAGCAATAAGGCCATGCCAAAGTCGGCGGTGGTCTCGGTCAACACGTCGGGGGTGTTGGTGCCTTGCACGCGCCGGGCTGTCATGGCGGGCAGGTCGAAGTTGTTGTAGCCCACCATCATGTTGGCGCAAATGCGCAAGCGCGGGCAGGCCTGCAAGACCTCCGCGTCGATCGGGTCGAGCCCCGTGGTGAGCGCGCCATCGACCTGGGACAAAGCAGCGATCCACTCGGCGCGGCTCCACGCTTGGTCGCGCTGGTTGTCGGTCACCTCAAAGTCGGCCCGCAGGGCTTGCAAGACGTCTTCAAAAATCGGGCGGGCAATCAGGATCTGGGGTTTCATGGTCAAGGCGTGGGGGCGGGGATGTCAAACACCTGGCGCAGGTAGGCCAGGTAGTTTTCGTCATCGCACATGTTTTTGCTGGGCGTGTCAGAGAGTTTGGCCACGGGCTGGCCGTTGCAGCGCACCATCTTGATGACGATTTGCAGCGGCGCGTAGCCCAGGTCGTTGGTGAGGTTGGTGCCAATGCCAAAGGCGAGTTGGCAGCGCCCCCGAAACTGTTGGTAGAGCGAGACGATGCGCTCGACGGTGAGCCCATCGCTGAAGATGAGGGTTTTGGTGAGCGGGTCAACACGGTTCTTGCGGTAGTGCTCGATCATGCGCTCACCCCAAGCGAAGGGGTCGCCGCTGTCGTGGCGCGCGCCGTCAAAGAGCTTGCAAAAGTACATGTCAAAGTCGCGCAGGAAGGGCTCCATGCCGTAAACGTCTGAGAGCGCAATACCCAAGTCGCCGCGGTACTCGCGCGCCCAACTCTCAAACCCAAACACCTGGCTGTCACGCAAGCGTGGCCCCAGCGCCTGGCAAGCCTGCAGATACTCGTGCGCCATGGTGCCCAAGGGGGTGAGCCCGAGCTTCATGGCAAAGAGGGCGTTGCTCGTGCCCGCGAGCTGTCCACTCGAGCCGGTGCCCAAGCGCGAGATGAGCACCCGCAGCAACTCTTCGTGCCAGGCTTTGGAGAAGCGCCGGCGCGTGCCGTAGTCGGCAATCTTGAGGTCGCCCAAGCGTTCCGCACGCAAGGCCTCGATCTTTTGGTCTAGGCGGCGGCGCCCCTCGACGAAGTCGGGCACGCTGTGCGCGTTGCGAAAGTAGACCTCGTTGACGATGGCGAGCACCGGAATCTCAAACAAAATGGTGTGCAGCCAGGGCCCTTGGATGGTGATGTCGAGCTCGCCCGAGGCCAAGGGGGTGATCTGGATGTACTTCTCATTGAGTCGAAAGAGCCCGAGAAAGTCCACAAAATCGCTTTTGATGAAGCGCAGCGTGCGCAGCCACTCGAGCTCGGCGTCTTGGAAGTGCAAGCTGCAGAGCTGGCGCACCTCGTCGCGAATTTCGTTGGCCAAGGGCGCGAGCGCCACGCCTGCGTTGCGGCATTTGAACTTGTAGGACACCTGCGCGCTCGGGAACTGATGCAAGACGGCTTGCATCATGGTGAACTTGTAGAGGTCCGTATCGAGCAGGCTGGTGATGATCATGGGCAGGTGCTTCGAGGGGCAGAGCCGAGCTTAGTCGATCCAGTGGGTGAATTCGGCCACGGGCACGCGCGGGGTGTGCAAGGTGTTGACCTTGTCCGATTCATCGGCCCAGCCGAGCGACATGCCACAGACCATGCGCTCGTTCTCCCCCGCGCCCACCATGGGCAAGATGATGGTGTGAAAGTCGTTCCAAGCCGCTTGCGGGCAGGTGTGCAAACCGCGCGCGCGCGCGGCAACCATGATGTTTTGCAAAAACATGCCGTAGTCCACCAGCGAGCCGCGGCCCATGATGGCGTCAACCGTGAACATCAGGCCCACGGGGGCATCGAAAAATTTGAAGTTACGCTGATGCTGGGCATGCGTCTTGGCGCGATCGCCTTTGCCAATGCCCAAGAGCCCGTAGAGGCTCCAGCCGTTTTCGCGGCGGCGGTCAATGTAGGGGCTGACCCACTGCGTGGGGTAGTAGTCGTATTGCGCTTGGTATTGCTTGCCCACCTCGGGGTCGGCTGCGATGGCGTCATGCGCGGCGCAGACCTTGGTCACGAGCTCATCGCGCTTGGCCCCGGTGAGCACATAGACCTTCCAAGGCTGGGTGTTGGTGCCCGAGGGCGCGCGCGAGGCGACTTGCAAAATTTCCGTGATCAATTCGCGCGGCACCGCTTGGTTGGTGAAGGCACGCGCCGACATGCGGCTGGTGATGGCGTGGTCGACAGCAGCGATGCTGGCAGCGTTGGGGGCGGTCATGCAAGTTTCTCCAGTACTGATTGCAAGGGGGTGGGCAAGGCCGAGACGGGGCGACGCCCGGCACGGTCAACATAAACATGGACGAAGTGGCCTTGGGCAGCCGCATGCGATTCGCCCTCGGCAAAGAGGCCGATTTCATAGCGCACGCTGGAGCGACCCAGGCGAGCCACCCGGATCCCCGCCTCGATGGGCTGGGGAAAGGCCAGGGGCGCGAAATAGTGGCATTGGGTCTCGACCACCAGACCAATCACCTCCCCCGCGTGGATGTCGAGCGCACCGCTCTCGATCAAGTGGGCGTTGACGGCGGTGTCAAACCAGCTGTAGTAGACGACATTGTTGACGTGCCCGTAGACATCGTTGTCCATCCATCGCGTGGTGAGGGTACGCCAGACGCGGAAATCGGCACGGGTCAGGGGCTGGGGGCGGGAAGAAGCGGTCATGAACCCCGATTTTGCCAGCGTTGCCAGTACTGCCAGGCCACCTGGTACGTATTGACCTGAACCGCCACCGTATCCTCAATGCGCTCGCCATAGCCACCCGCCATGGACATGGCCAGCGGAATGCGCCGCTGCCAGGCCCAGTCAAACACCATGCGGTCGCGGGCCTCAAGCCCATCAAAGCTCAGTTTCAAGCGCCCCAAGCGGTCGCCTTCGTGGGGGTCAGCCCCCGCAAGGTAGAACACCAAGGCGGGTTCAAAGCGGGATTCGAGGGTTTGCAAGGCCTCGGCCAAAGCCTCCAGGTAGGCGTCATCGCCACAGCCATCGGGCAGGGCCACATCCAAATCGCCCGCCTCTTTGCGAAAGGGGAAGTTTTTCTCGCCATGCAGGGAGAGCGTGAAGACTTGCGGGTCGTGGCGAAAAATGGCCGCGGTGCCGTTGCCCTGGTGCACGTCCAGGTCGATGATGGCCACGGGCAACTGGCGTCGGCCTTGGCGCGCCGCCTCGGTTTGCATGAGCCGCGCCGCTACCGCCGCGTCGTTGAAAACACAAAACCCGCCGCCCTTATCTGCATACGCATGGTGCGTCCCCCCGGCGAGGTTGGCCGCCACGCCCTCGCCTTGCCAGAATGCCACGCGGGCGGCCTGCACCGTGGCCCCAACCGAGCGGTGGGCCCGCTCGCTCATCTGGGGCGACCAGGGAAACCCAATCTCGCGTTGCCGCGCGGGCTCCAGCGTGCCATCGCGAATGGCCGCGATGTAGCTTGGCGTGTGCACCAGGGCGAGTTCACCGTCGCTGGCGGGCTCGGCCTGCGCCAGGCGCAGCCCCGGCAGGCGTTGGGCGAGTTGGTCGCGCAAGAGGCGGTACTTGGCCATCGGGAAGCGGTGTCCGTTTGGCAATGGCAGGACAAACTGGTCTGCGTAAAAAGCTTGCATGGCGGGGCATCCTAGCCAAATTAGGGCGCGGACTCTAAACAAGGGGTCAAAGGCTTGCAAAACCTCGGGGAAACCCTAAACTTCAATCCATTGCTGCAACGCAACAACTTTTAAACCTCACCAGGAGTTTTCCATGATCACCGCTGAACAAGTCGTCGCCACCCAAAAAGCCAACCTGCAGTCTGCCTACGGCATGACCCAACAAGCCTTCGCCGGTGTTGAAAAGCTCGTTGAACTCAACCTCACCGCCGCTCGCGCCACTTTGGCTGAGAGCGCCGAGCACGCCAAAGCCGTGTTGGCCGCCAAGGACCCCCAAGAGTTCTTCGCCCTGCAAGCCGCTTTGCTCCAGCCCATCGCTGAGAAGGCTGCTGCTTACAACCGTCACGTGTATGACATCGCCACTGGCACCGCTTCTGGCCTGCAAAAGTCCATCGAAGCCAAGCTCGTGGAAGGCCAACAAGCCGTGCACGGCATGGTCGAAGCCACCGTCAAGAACGCCCCGGCCGGTTCTGAGCCTGCCATGGCCATGCTCAAGCAAGCCATGAGCGCGAGCCAAAACGCTTACGAGAGCGTGCAAAAAGCGGTCAAGCAAGCCACTGAAGTGGCCGAGAGCAATCTCCATGCCGTGACCGAGACTGCCGTCAAGGCCGTCAAAACCGCTTCCAAGAAGCGTTAATCTGTACCGATTGTCTCCTCGGGTTCTTCAAGGACCCCTTCAGGGCCCGCGTCAGCGGGCCCTTTTTTCATGGCCGCGTCGCCTTCAATCGCGGTGCAGGCCGAGGGCTTGTTGAAGTTTGGGCAAGGCCGCGCGCATGGCCTGGCGGCCTTGCTCGATGGCTTTGAGACGGGCGCTGAAATCCGCGCTGCCCTGCGCGCCCAAGTTGGGCCGCACCGTGAGCTCGGCCTCGCGCAGCTCCAGGGCTTTGATGCTCTGCCCCATGATGGTGAAGGTCTGCATGAGGATGCTGAAAATATCGCCGGTCTTGCCATGCTCTGGCGCACTCGAGATGTCCACGGCGATCACATAGTCGGCCCCCATCTGGCGTGCAAAGCGCACCGGCACGGGCGAGACGAGTCCGCCATCGACATACTCACGCCCATTGATGCGCACGGGCTCAAACACCCCAGGGACTGAACTCGAGGCACGCACCGCCGTGCCCACATCGCCGCGCTGGAACAAAACCCCTTGGCCGCTGTGCAAATCGGTGGCCACGATGCCCAAAGGCAGGCGCAGGTTCTCCATTTGGCGCGCGCCCACCTGGGCATTGATGTAACGGGCCAAGGCATCGCCGCGCATCACCCCGCGCGAGAAAAACGGCACGGTCCAATCGGTGAGGGTGGCTTCCTCCATGGTCTCGGCCAGCCGCTGCAACTGGCTGGCATTCTTGCCATCGGCAAACAAGGCCGCCACCACACTGCCGGCGGAGGTGCCCACCACCAAATCGGGACGAATGCCGGCTTCTTCGAGCACCTGAATCACCCCGATGTGGGCGAACCCCCGCGCGGCGCCACCGCCCAAGGCCAAGCC
>VEQC01000226.1 GCA_018883455.1 Limnohabitans sp.
GCGGATGGCCGTGCGATCGATGTCGCGCGAGAACCGGTTGTAGGCCAACACGGCCGGTATGGCGGCAAACAAGCCAATGGCAGTGGCCACCAAGGCCTCTGCAATGCCGGGCGCGACTTTGGCGAGGGTGACTTGCTGTAATGCCGCCAAACCCGTGAAGGCGTGCATGATGCCCCAGACCGTGCCAAACAAGCCCACGTAGGGCGAGACCGAGCCCACGGAGGCGAGGAAGGAGAGGTTGGATTCGAGGGCGTCCATTTCACGCTGGTAGCTCGCGCGCATGGCGCGGCGGGCGCCATCCATCAAAGCGCTGGTGTCACTGATGCGGCGCTCACGCAGCTTCTGGTATTCACGCATACCATTGGCAAAGATGCGTTCCATAGGCCCCGCGTGCCGGGCGTTTTGCGCGGCGGCGGCAAACAGTTCGTTGAGGCTACGCCCGGACCAAAAATCGCGCTCAAAGGTCTCGTTGAGCGCTTGGACTTGGCGAATGCCAATCATCTTGCGAAAAATTCCAGCCCAACTCGCCACCGAGACGGTCATCAGCAGCACGACCACTGCTTGCACCACCCAACTCGCGTTGAGCAGCAATCGAACGATTGAAAAATCATCGGTCATAACAGTCTTTCCAAAATGACGGAGGGAATTCTCGCAGGTCGCAGCCGTTCGGCCTCAACCCATCCGATGCGAATCGTACCCTCACACAACAAAACCCCATCCCGCCAAGCTTCTTGGGCGATCACCAAGCTCGCGCGGCCGGGCTCGGCCAGTCGAGCGGTCACGCGCAAGAGGTCATCGAGCTGCGCGGGGCGGTGGTACTTCACCTGGGTCTCACTCACCACGAACATGCCCCCGGTTTGCGCCCGCAAGGCTTGTTGCTCAAGCCCCAAGGCGCGGAGCCATTCCGTACGGGCGCGCTCGAAGAACTTCAGGTAATTGGCATAGAACACAATGCCCCCGGCATCCGTGTCCTCCCAATACACCCGCACGGGAAATTCAAAACCCTCGCTCATACCGCGCCCTTCGCAAAGCGTTCTAAGCGGTTCGCGGCTTCGTGCAATTGGGCCATGGAATTGGCCGTGGAGAAGCGAATGTAGCGGCCGTTCTCATGCACGCCAAAATCACGCCCCGGGGTGGCGGCAATACCGGCTTTCTCCATCAGGGCGAAGGCCAATTCCCAGCTGCTGGCCAAGCCTAGTCGCGCGCACAAGGCGCTGCAATCGGCCCAGGCGTAAAAGGCACCATCGGGCATCACGGGCACAGGCAAGCCAGCCTGTGCGAGGGCCGGCACAAAAAAATCACGCCGGGCGCGAAACTCCGCCCGACGCTGCTCATAAATGGCCAGGCTTTGCGGCTCAAAACACGCCAAGGCCGCATGCTGCGCCACTGTGTTGGCACAGATGTAGAGGTTTTGCGCGAGCCGCTCCACCACGGGCACCAACACTTCGGGCACGACCAACCAGCCCAAGCGCCAGCCGGTCATCTGAAAGTATTTCGAGAAGCTGTTGATGCTGATGATGTCCTCACCCAGCGCCAAGGCGGTTTGGCCGTAGGCCTCGTCGTGGCTCAGCCCCAGGTAAATTTCGTCCACCAGCGTCACCCCGTCGTGGGCGCGCACCCACTGGTGAATGTGGTTTAACTCTTGCAGCGCAATCGAAGTGCCGGTGGGGTTCGATGGCGAGGCGAGCAAAACCCCTCGCGTGCGAGGCCCCCAGTGTTCACGCACCTGCTCGGCCGTGAGCTGAAAGCGCTGCGCGGCGCTGGCGGGCAACAGCACGGCTCGCCCATCAGCCGCTTGCACAAACTGTCGGTTACAAGGGTAGCTCGGGTCGGGCATCAACACTTCATCACCCGCCTCGATCAAGGCCAAGCAAGCCAGTTGCAGCGCTGCGGAGGCCCCGGCCGTGACCACAATGCGGTGCGCGGGCACGGCCACGCCAAAGCGGCTGCGATACCAATCACTGATGCGCTCGCGCAGCGCATCCAAGCCCAAGGCATGCACATACTGCGTGCGACCCTGGTTGAGGGCGCGCTGGGCAGCTTCGAGCACCGGTGGCGGCGCGGTGAAATCGGGCTCACCAATGTTGAGGTAGAGCATCGGGGGCTCACCCGGTTGGGCTTGTTGCGCCAGGGCCGTTGCGGCCTTGGCCACCTCCATCACATGGAAGGGTTCAATGCGCTGGGCACGCTCGGCAATGCGCATGCCGGCTCAGTCCTCGCCATCGTCGGCGTGGCGCTTGCGGGGGGCTGCTTCCGCCGCCGCCACTTCCGCCGCGCGCAGCTGCGGGGCCAAGCCGTGCAAAACGGCATTGACATACTTGTGACCGTCCGTGCCCCCAAACGATTTGGCCAGCTCAATGCACTCATTGAGGACCACGCGCCAAGGCACCTCCAAACAATGGCGCAACTCGTAAGCGCCAATCCAAAGCACCCCTCGCTCAATGGGCGAAATCTCCCCCAAGGAGCGGTCGAGCAAGGGCCGAATCAGGTGATCCAGATCGTCCTGCTCCTCAATGCACCCGTGCAAGAGGGCGTCGTAGTGCACCGAGTCGGCTTTGTGAAAACCACTCAAATCGCGCGTGAAGCCGTCGATGTCCTCGGGCGCATTTTGTCCCACCAAGTGTTGGTAGAGCGCCTGGAGGGCAAACTCACGCGCGCGCGAGCGCGCGCTCTTGGCTGGCGCTTTGCGCGCACTCGAGGGGCCGGTTTCTGCGCTCATCCGAGTTGCTCCAAGAGGCGGGCCATTTCAATCGCCACGCGCGCCGCGTCGCGTCCTTTGTCGTGTTGACGCGCCAGCGCCTGCGCCTCGTCTTCTGTGGTGAGGATGGCGTTGGCAATCGGGATGTGATAGTCGAGCCCGACCCGCGTCACGCCTGCGCCCGATTCGTTGGCCACCAGCTCAAAGTGATAGGTCTCGCCACGGATGATGCAGCCCAGCGCCACCAGCGCATGAAATGGCGGCTCTTCCTGCTGCGCGAGCGATTGCAAGGCCAGCGGCACTTCCAGCGCGCCCGGAACTTCCGCCAGCGTGATGTCGTCGTCGGCCACGCCCAAGCGCTGGAGTTCGTCGGTGCAGGCTTGCAACAAGGCCCCCGTGATGGCCTCATTGAAGCGCGCGCGCACGATGCCCACGCGTAGGCCTTTGCCGTTGAGAGCCGAGGTGGTGGACGAGGCGTTCGGTGTGAACATATTGGTTTCCTTTATTGGGCGTCGCGCGCCAAGTAGCCCACGATCTCGAGCCCATAGCCGGCCATGCTGGGCATGCGACGTGGCGTGCCCAGTAACTGCATGCGTTGCACACCACAGTCGCGCAGAATTTGTGCACCCACGCCGTAAGTGCGCAAATCCATGCGGCCTCGTTCTGGGGCTTGCGCCGCGCGCGCCGTGCCTTCGAACTGGGCGAGCAATTGGTTGCCACTCTCGCCACAATTGAGCAACACCACCACACCGCGTCCCTCTTGGGCGATGCGCGCCAGCGCGGCATCCAAGCCCCAAGAGTGCATTTTGCGCTGTGGCTCTAGGGCGTCAAGCACCGACAGGGGTTCATGCACGCGAGCCAAGACGGTTTCTTGGGCTTGCCAGGTGCCGAGGGTGAGCGCGAGGTGCACCGCGTCGCTGCGGGTCTAGCGGTAGGCATGGGCTTGAAAGCTGCCATGCGCGGTCTGCAGTGCACGGCTGCTCACGCGCTGCACGAGCGATTCTGTGCGGCTG
>VEQC01000001.1 GCA_018883455.1 Limnohabitans sp.
CCCCCCAGAGCCGCCAAATACGCCCAGGTAGCGAATATGGCGTGAGACCCATTCATAGAGGCGACGCACTTTCTCGGTCTCGGTGCTGGCCTCGCCCACGATCTGGCGTGCTTGGGCAATGACTTCTGGGGTGGGGCGGGCTTTGTCATGCGCGCGGGCGTGGTAGGCCTTGGCAACCTCGGCGTAGCGCGGGTAGGTGCTTGCGGCAAAGAAAGGTGCAAAGTCCTCCGCATCGACCATCGAGCTTTCGGGGGGATGGGCTTGATCTTGGCTGAAGCGCAGGCGGTAGGTTTTTTGTCGGGGCGAGCTGGCGGCGGGGCCTCCACTCATGCCTTGGGTTTGCACGGTGATGGGTACCCGAGGGTCGTGGCTGAGTTCGATTTCCAACTGCCGATAAACATGGTGCGGCGAGAAATGAAAATTCCAGTGAAAGTGCCCGGGGAAGGTGGGCGTGTGTTTGTAAGACTCTACGCGGTAATAGGTCTTGCTGCCGACCTTGAGGTTGGGGAAGATGATGATCTTTTGCTTGTATTCACTAAAGATGCCGCTCTCTGCACCGTCGTGATCGTCCTGCGTGCGAATGCGGTCAGGGGTCACCACAAGCTTGGTGCCGTCCGGTTGCAAGGTGTAGGCCTCGATCACCCGCACCCGCTCCTGAGCGTTGTTGTAACTGATGGAGAGCTCGCCCAAGGCGGCAATGCCTTTGTCGGTCTCGACCTTATAGACCACCTCGCTGCGCTCTCGCAGTCGGTACTGGGCGTCAACGTGCAATTGCACACGATAGGATTCGACAGAATAAGGCGGCACATAGTCGGCCCATACGGTGCTGCACATGAGCAGCACACTCAACCCCAGAGGTTTGATCATTGTTTACAACTTTGTTTGAAGAATGTTTGCGGCGCGCTCACTCAGCACCAACTCCACTCGCAACAAGGCGCGGGTGAGGCCAACGAGGAGTTTGCGTTTTTCACGTGGGTTGAGTTCAGCAAAGTCCACTTCCGTGATCACCACCACGGGCATGCTTTGACCTTTGAAACGGTGTAAGCTGTCCACGAGGAGGGTGCCTTCGCTCCAGAGGGCGTTGCTGTGGCTGTCAAAGCCCATCGGCCGGCGCGTGGGCTCGCCGCCCAGCGTCTCAAGCTTTGGCGTGCGGGCTTTTTGTAGGCCGGCGTAACTCAGCACCACCACTTGGCTGGGGCGAAAGCCCTCTTGCCAGAGGCCTTGCAAGCAGCCGTTAATGGCCTTGAGTTCAGCTTGAGCACCTTCGCCGTGCACATGCAATCGGGGGGTAAGACCCGTGACCGCGCCGCGCGCTTCAATGGGTTCGGGGGTGAGGTCGAGCTGGTTGATGAAATCCACCACAGCGCGTGGGCTGCGGAAGTTGTCCATGCAGCGCACCTGGACGGCGCCTTGGAGGTCAAACACGTCGCGGTTGTAGAGCTCTTGCTGGCTGTCGCCCATCACGTAGAAGCGTGCGTTGTCGTTCAGGCTCTCGGCCAGGGCCAGAATCCATGTCTCCTCGAAGTCCTGGACTTCATCGACGATCAGGAGGTCCAAGCGTTTCTCGAATTGGGGGGCATCGGCTAAGTAGCGTTGCTCGAGTTGGGTGAACACGCCTTCTTTGGAAAAGTCCACGGTCTCACCCGCACGTTCGGCGTGTTCATGGCAGAGTTGGTGAAACGTGCTGACCTCGCAGCGCGGTGGGGCGAGTTGGCCCAGGTGATCGGCCAAGGGGCGGTTGTAGCAAACATAGCGGGCGCGTTGACCCGCCTGCGCCGCGGCGCGCAAGAGGGTGAGGGCGAGCTGGGTTTTGCCAGAGCCTGCGGTGGCCTCGATTTGGTAGAGCCCGCTCTCGTGCGCAATGCGCGGCACCCAGGTCGCCAAGCCACTGGCGAGTTGGGTACTGGTGCGCTGTGCTTGGTCGGCGTGGGTGGCCACATCGGGCACCACTTCAAAGCGGTTGGCCAAGAAGTCAAACACCCGCTGGTGTTGGCTCGATTCCAGGGTTTGCGATAAATCCATGCATTCGCGCACGCGGGTGCAGAGGCGCTCTATTTCCGCCGAGTCCACGATGCGCTCACGCGGATAGGCTGCCAGCGCTTGGGAAATGCGCGCATCGGGCAGCACGAGGAGGGTGGCGATGGAGGTTTCTGGCAATTCGCCTTTGCGCATGCGCTCGCGCAGCCCGTTGTAGAGGCGTTGGATCTGGTGATTGATGCTCTTGGTCTCGCGCCCGTAGCGCTTGGTCAGGCCTGAGGCGCCGACTTCGACGTCCCCCGATTTAACCTCCAGAATCACGATGTGCCCCTGTGGGGAGAGCACCACCGCGTCGAACTCGCCAAACACCTGGCGCCCATTGGCCATGGCGGACCATGAAAGGTGGTGAAAGACGGAGAAGTGCTCATCAAGCCCCTGCTCCAGGTGCTCCAGCACTTCACGCTCCCGATGCCCGCCCGGGCCATCGGGCGTGAAACCAATCAAGCTGGGGTGGAGGTGAGCCATGTCGTTCATTCTGGCATGAAGCTAGGGGAGGGCGGGCTCATGGGGTGAGCCAAGGCGGGTGGGGTACCCGCAATACCGGCAGATTGGGTCTTATGGACAAAGCCCAAGCGATTTTCTGGGGTTTGTCATACCGTAGGTATGGCGGACGTTGAAACCCTCGGGGCTTTACAAACTTCGCAGCTTGTGTTCTTCTAAAAAAAGGCCGAGCCCCAAAGCGCGGTCTGAACCGCCCCGACAAACGTTGTCTTTAAAGGAGTCGCCGTGAGCAAGAAGAACATGGACGAGTTGATCGCTTTGGCCAAGAACATGGCCGAAAAAGCTGCTGCGAGTGAGGAAACCTCTCGGGTGACGCCCGAAGTGATGGACGCCATTCAGGCCGTGGCCGCGCAAATCAAGCACCGGGCGGGGCACGATGCGGACTTGGCCGCGTTGGTGGAGCACGTGCAGTCCTTGGTGAAAAACGCCAACCAGAACAAGTAGTTTCGAGTTCCCTTGGGGCGCGCGGGTTTTGACTCTCGGGCCCAGCGCGTTCAAGCGCCATTGCCCTTGAGGCTCACCCCCTGAGCCTGCAACTCTCTAAGCTCGATGGCATCTCGGGCCAAGCCCCGGCCGCACAGGCAGTAAACATGACCGCACAAATTCCCGAAACTTTATTGTTGGATGGCCAAGCCGTGGCCATGATGACCAACCCGCTCAACGAATACTTGGCCTTGGGGGGCCCGTGCCCGGAGTTCCGGTCGGGCTGCACCGCGCTGTGGCGGGGCTATGTGGGCACCTGGGAGCTGCGAGATGAGCGGCTTTACTTGATCGAGCTCACGGGCACGCTCAGCACGGGGGAGCCTGCGAGCCTTGAGAGCGTGTTCCCCGGTTTTGGCCAGCGGGTGTTTGCCCATTGGTTTAGCGGCACGGTTCGGCTGCCGCAGGGCAAGCGCATTCAATATGTGCACATGGGCTACGGCAGCCGCTTTGAGCGCGATGAGTGGCTCAGTTTTCAAGACGGGGTGTTGGTGGACCGTCGTGTGGTCTACAACGGGGTTGCGCCCTCGGGGGCGGTGGCTTCGTTTGGGCCCAGCGCCATGACGGTGTTTCCCGCGCGCCGTGACAACCCAGGAGAGACGCCATGATGTGGTTACAAATTTACGTGGGCATTGGGCTCTTGAGCGGCGTGGGCATGTGGGCCTATGCGCAGTTGCAGAACCGAAATCCGGATTTGCTCGCCGCCCATGTGCGTGAGCAGCAAATCCCAGACCAACGCCAGCGTGGCGTGCGCAAATTCTGGGAGCCCATGTTGGGGATTTCCGCCATGGGTTTGGTGTGGCCGCTGGGGCTCTTCATCGTGGTGAAGGACCGTTGGGACAAATGGCGCGAGCCTGTCCGCGAAAAAGCCGCGGCGTTTCGGGTGCGCCGTGGCGACCTCCTGAAACTGCACTCCATCGAGCAGGTGGCGCGTGACGCACGCGTCCATGACCCCTTGGGCGCCGTGCCTGACGTGCCATTTGGCCACTTGAACGCGCTTTGGACGCAATTCCTGCGGGAGCGCCCGCAAGACGGCGAGCTCTGGTCGTTTGCTTGCCGCTGGAAGAACACTTGGGGGGAGTTTGAAGACCGCAAGGGCTACGCCTGGGTGAGCGAGCGCAAGGTCATGGGCTGGATGGTGGCGCAACGGCGCGTGGAGCCGCGGGCCTAAAGCATGAGGGCATCGCGCTCGCTGGCGCGGTTGAGGCCGTGGCTCAGTTCACCCACGGCCCTCGTTTATTCTCGGCAATCACCAGGGCATCGACCATGAACATGAGCAGGTCGTGCACCTGCTCTTCCTTGGCGTTGAGGGCGAGTAGGGATTTTTCATGGGAGAGATCATTGGCGGTGATGAGCACGCCAAAGAGGTCTTTGTCGCGGTAGCAGGGGGTGAGGGCGTTAATGACTTCCGCGAATTGAGGGCAGTGGTCGTCGTCGAGTTCATCAACGAGCTGGTTGAGCTTCAACTTGAGCTGGGTTCGGTCCATGGGGTACTCCGTGTTGTTTCAGGGCAGGGCGCACGGTTGGGTGCGCCCTGCGGGGGTGGCTCTAGCGGGTGTTGCGGCCTTGGTAGGTTTTCTTGCGCAGGTAGGCGGCTTTTTCGCTTTCGGCGTGGACATCGAGGTAGGCCGCCTCGTCCACTTCAGTCAAGCGCCGGCTCATGCGAGCCGCTGAATACAAGATTTCCTTCTCCATGCGCTGATGGTCACGGCGCGCGAGAAGATCACGCATTTGCACCACCACTTGCTGCACCCAGGGGTTCTCGGCTGCGAGTGCCTCAATCTCGCGCAGCAGAAGCTCCACGGTGTGCCACTGGCGTTGTTGCACGGCCGCTCGGGCTTGGCGCTGCAATTCGGCTGCGCGCAACTCCACCACGCGGCGCTGGACGAGCGCATCAGCGGCCATGGACTGCCAAGCGGCATCGTCGATCACGGGCAGGTTGGCCAAGCTGCAGGTGAAGGTGTGGGATTGGCCATTTCCATCCAGGGCTTCGACCGTGATGTGCAAGGCCTGCTGGCGCTGGCTGCGCTGCTGCGCGCGCAGTACGCTGTCCATGGGGGCGGAGAAGCAAATCCAGGCCTCTGAGGCATTCGCAATGTCCGGGAGTTGCCAGATTTGATCGCCCGCGCTGGGGTAGTCGTTGAGCATTTTCCAGCGCGAGCTTGCGCTGCCCATGCGCACACGCACTTGGCTCCAGGCGAGGTGGGAGAGCAGGCCAATCTCGGCTTCAAAGGGCTCGGCAAGGTCTTGGGCGCTATCGCCATACATGGCGTTGCCCGCCCCGGCCGTGGCCATGGCGGTCATGAGCTCCTCATTAAAGCCCAGACCAATGCCCACGGTGCTGGTGGTCACGCCGGCTTGCGCGAGTTGTTTAACCTGCTCGCAAATAGTGTCGATGTTCACGATCCCGTGGTTGGCCTGCCCGTCGGAGAGCAAGATCACCCGGCTGACGCGTCCGCTGCGCTGTTGCGCGGAGAGCTGGTGCGCGCCCGTGAGCCACCCTGCATGTAAATCGGTGCTGCCGCCCGTATCGAATTGGGAGAGCAGGTGACCCATGCGGGTTTTCGCGTCTGCGGCAGCGGTAAGGGGCAGGACCACATCCACTTCGGTGTCGTAAGTCACCACGCTCACTTCATCGTCGTCTTGGAGTTGTTGGATCAGCGCCTGCGTGCAGTCCTTGGCAGCGCGGAGTTTGTCACCCGCCATGGAGCCGGAGCGATCAATCACGATGGCGATCGAGAGGGGGACGCGTGGCAGATTTGTACTGTGCGGAGCCTGTATGCGGGCGAGCACTTGCAAGGGTTCATGCGTACCCGAGCGTAGGGCAGGCTTGATAGGGGTGAGGCTCACGTTGAGGCTCGGGGTTTGGGCTTGGGTGGCCATGGGGGTCTCCTGAAGGCTAAAGGTTGGGGCGGAATGCACCGATGCGCACGCTTGATCGGCTTGTCAATCCCGCCGGAAAAGCAGTGTGCCGGGCGCGAAGTTCGCCCCGTGAGCCTGCAGGCTGGCGTTCAATCCAGCGCCTGAAAGTTCTCGCGAACTCGCGGGTATAGGGGCGTCATCAACAACGCCCCGCGTGCCTCAAGGTGACGTCATCCAAGTGCGAAAACGCCCCCCGACTCTGCGTCAAATGCCATCACATAAAAAAATAAAAATAAACCACCCTCTGCATGCGCCGCAGGCCTTCGGTGCGGCCGATGGTGCGGCCACTCGCGTCGTAGAGGCGTTCGCCCTCCATGCGGCCGAGGAGTTGGCCGGAGGGGCCGTAGAGGCGCTCGCCATCCACGCGGCCCATGAGGCGGCCGCTGGCGTCGTAAATGCGTTCGGCCTCTATGCGCCCGAGCAGGCGGCCTGTGCTGTCGTAAACCCGCTCGCCTTCCATGCGACCGATGTGGCGGCCCGTGCTGTCGTAAATGCGCTCGGCGTCCACGCGGCCTTGCAGGCGTCCGGTGCTGTCGTACAGGCGTTGGGCGGGGGCGGTGAGGGGAGCGAGGAGAGCGATGAGGGGCAGCAGGTGCAGCAGGTGCAGCAGGCTCCGCAGCCGGAGCGGGCGGGCGGCTTGACCTTGGGCGGTCGGACGGGTGGGGTGGGTCATGGGGTTTTAACGCGCGAGTTCTGGAAAACGATTACTGGATGGATTTCCACCTCGGTGGGCTCACGGGTTTGACTCGCACTTACCGAAAATGGAAGTTGCACTTTACTTTCCGTTCAGGTAAAAATTTAACAACCCATGAGTGAAATCGACCGTCTCTACAGTTACGCCAGCCTGCTCTCGAGCCGTCGCGCCTTGCCGCGAGATGAGATCTTGCACCGGCTGGAAATCTCCAAGGCCACCTTCAAGCGCGACCTGACCAAATTGCGTGATCGGCTAAATATGCCGGTAATGTTTGATAAAGAGTTGGGCGGCTACCGCTTTGAACGCGACGATTCCCGCACCGAATTACCGGGCCTGTGGTTCACGCACGAGGAAATCTTGGCCCTCCTGACCATCCAGAACATGATTGGCCAGTTGGAGCCGGGCATGCTGGGCCCCAAACTCAAGCCTTTGCAGGCGCGTTTGAATGAAATGCTGCACGCGCGCGGCATGGACGCAACCCTGCTCGCACAGCGCATCAAGCTCTTGCATGCGGGTAAGCGCCGCTTGCCGCTCAAAGCGTTTCAGGCGGTGGCGCAGGCCACGCTCGCGCGCCAACGCTTGCGCATCACGCATTTCAATCGCCAGTCGGGCGAGCATGTGGAGCGGGAGATCTCGCCGCAGCAACTCGTGTGCTACCGCGACAACTGGTATGTGGACGCCTGGTGCCACTTGCGTGAGGGCCTGCGCAACTTTGCAGTCGATGCCATCACGGAGGCTCACGTGCTCACGCACGCTGCGCGCGAGGTGCCCCTCGCGGACATCGCGGCCGAGATGGCGCACAGCTATGGGATTTTTGCCGGCCAGCCGGTGCAGTGGGCGCGTCTGAAGTTCACGCCTGACCGTGCCCGATGGGTCTCGCGCGAGGAGTGGCACCCCGAGCAAAAGGTGAGCACCGAGGCCGATGGCAGTTATGTGCTGGAGTTGCCCTATAGCGATGCGCGTGAGCTCATGGGAGACATCCTGCGCCATGGCGCGGAGGTGCAAGTGCTCGCCCCTCAGTCCTTGCGCACCCAGGTGCAAGAGGCCATGCGTGCCGCGCTCAAGCGTTATGAGTCTTACCTGTAAAATTGAGGCATGTCCCAACCGCGCTGCCGCCCTGGCGATCTCGCCATCGTCATTGAAGCCCACAACCCCGACAACATTGGTCGGGTGGTGCAGGTGCTGCGCCTGCACGATGGCACCGGGCCCCTGGCCATGCAAGACGCGGGCGTGGTCTGGGAGATCAGTGCCACAACGCCCATGACTTGGTCCAAGAATGGGCGCAGCTTCACGCTCTCCGAAGGGCCTTGCCCAGACCGGCAGCTCCAGCCCATTCGGGGCACGGGGCCAGATCACTCTAAGGGGCGCCAGATTAAGCGCCCAGTGGGTGAGCCCGTCACCGCGTAAGTCACGCCCCCAGCCATCCGTCGAGTAAACGCGCCACGTAGTCGTGGGGCAATTGGTGGCCCGCATCGGGCACGATGTGGACCGGTATGCCCACGCGCTCGCCAAAGGCCCGCACTTGCTCGGGCTGGCTTTGCCAATCGTGCTCCCCTACATGCACTTGGACCTCCCGCGGGCAAGGGAAGTGACCGGCGTGGGCCAGGCGCGCGAGGTGTTCGGCGCGAGGGGGCACAAAGTGCATATTGCCTTGGGTGTTGTCAAACGCGCCCACGATGGGGGAGAGCAGCAGCACCCGACCGGGGAAGGGCGGGAGTTGCGCTTGCGCGTGCAGAAACAGGTAGGCGCCAAAGGAGTTGGCCAGCACGCGCGCTTGGCGGTCCCAAAAATGCGCTTGCAAGTCTTGCACGACGGACTCGACCTGGGTGGCAAATCCGCACGCACGGAACTCCCCCACCAGTTCGCGCCCGTAGACGGTGAGCCCCCTTGCGCGCAAGGCCTGGCCCAAGCCGTTGGCCAAGGTGCCGCCCATGCCGGTGAGGTAGTAGAGCGCGTCGTCAGAGGGCATGGGGGTCCTGGGGTTTGAGTTGCCGGAAGTTTAAGCAGAGAATGGGCTCGCCTGCCCACGGACATGGGGGCTCGCCTAGAATTTAACCGAAGGGGGGTGCACGCCGCACGCCCCCAGTCTCGACTCACCGAAAGACCACCATGATCGCTCACCGACTCACCCAACTCACCCTCACGATTGCCGCTTGCTTGGGCGTGGCTGCACCGGCCTGGGCGGGCAAGACGCTCGAGCAAATTCGCCAGCGCGACCAAATCGTGTGCGGAGTGAGCACCGGAGTGGCCGGGTTTAGCGCGGCGGACAGCCAAGGCAAATGGACGGGCATGGATGTCGATGTTTGCCGCGCCTTGGCCGCCGCAGTGTTGGGCAGTCCCGACAAAGTGCGCTACGTGCCCCTGGCCGCGCCCCAGCGTTTCACGGCCTTGCAATCGGGCGAGGTGGACTTGCTCTCGCGCAACACCACGGTCACCTTGAGCCGCGACACCACCCTGGGCCTGAGCATGACCGCCGTGCTGCTGTATGACGGCCAGGGCTTCATGGTGCCGGCCAAGCTCAACCTCAAGAGCGCGCGTCAGTTGAAGGACGCCACCGTGTGCGTGCAATCGGGCACCACCACGGAGAAAAACCTGAGTGATTACTCACGCACGCACAAACTCAATTTGAAGCCCGTGGTGTTTGAGAAGATCGACGCGGCCAACGCGGCTTACTTCGCTGGCCGCTGCAAGGCCTACAGCACAGACGCTTCGGGCCTGGCCTCCATACGCTCGCGCGAGGCCAAGAACCCGAAGGAACACATCATCCTGCCGGAACTCATTTCGAAGGAGCCGCTGGGCCCGATGGTGAGAAAGGGCGATGACGAATGGCTCGCCATCGTGCGCTGGACGGTCTACGGTTTGATCGAGGCCGAAGAGCAAGGCGTGCGCAGCGACAACTTGCAAAAGCTCTTGGCCGAGAGCACCGACCCCGTGGTCATGCGCTTGCTGGGCAAGGGCGATGATTTGGGCAAGGCCTTGGCGCTCGACAAGGAATGGCTCTTGCGCGCGCTGGGCAGCGTGGGCAATTACGGCGAAATGTTTGAGCGTCACCTCGGCGAAAAAACCCCGGTGGGCTTGAAGCGTGGCGCCAACAACTTGTGGACGCAGGGCGGCTTGCTCTACGCCTTGCCCCTGCGCTAAAGACACGCGCGCATGAAGTCGCGCTGGCGCGCTTGGTTCTGGCAAGCCCTCTTGCTGGTGGGCGTGCTCGCCATGCTGGCTTGGCTGCTGGGCAACACCCTGGAGAACATGCGCAGCCGCGGCATTCAAAGCGGCTGGGATTTTTTAGGCCAGCCTGTGGGCTTTGAGATTGGCGAGACGCTCATTGCCTACTCCCCTGAGGACCCCTTCTGGCGCGCGTTTTGGGTGGGCCTCTTGAACACCTTGCGCGTGGCGGTGTTGGGCATTGTGGCCACCACGGCGCTGGGCCTGCTCGTGGCCTTGGCGCGTCTGAGCGAGCACCCCATCGCGCAGGGCTTTGCGCGGGTGTATGTGGAGGTTTTTCGCAACATTCCCTTGCTCTTGCAATTGCTCATGCTCTACGTGCTCCTGGTGGAGTGGATGCCCGATGTGGACGCCCCATGGCAATGGGGTGAGGCGCTCTTTTGGAGCAAAGCCGGACTCGTCTGGGGGGTAGAGCCAGAGGCAGTCTTCACGCTCAGCCCCGAGTTTTTAGCGCTCTGGGGCGGACTCACGCTCTACACCTCGGCTTATGTGGCGGAGGTGTTTCGCGCGGGCCTGCAAGCCGTGCCGCAGGGGCAGTGGCATGGGGCCATGAGTTTGGGCCTCACGCGCGGGCAAGCCCTGCGCAGCGTGATCTTGCCCCAGGCCATGCGCGTGGCCGTGCCACCCCTCACCAGCCAATACCTCAACCTCACCAAGAACTCCTCGCTGGCGGTGGCCATTGGCTACCCCGATCTGGTGAGCGTGGCCAACACCACCATGAACCAAACCGGCCGCGCGGTGGAGTGTGTGGCCATTCTCATGCTGGTTTATTTGAGCCTCTCGCTGATCACGGCGTGGGCGATGAACCGCTACAACCAACGCGTGATGGCCCATGTCCACTGAAGCCTCTCCCATGGCTCCCACCGCGCCCTCGGCTTGGGCGGGGGTGTGGCACGCGTGTTGGGCCGATCGACGCCGCGCCGCGCTCACGCTGCTCCTCTTCGCGGCGCTCATGCCCCTTGTCGTGTGGGCGCTGCAATGGGGGCTGTGGCAGGCGGTGTGGGTGCCGGACGCTGAGGCTTGCCAAGCCGCGCGTGGGGTGGGGGCCTGTTGGGGCGTGGTGGTGGAGAAGCATCGCTTGATTCTGTTTGGGCGCTACCCGTATGAGGCGCATTGGCGGCCTTTGGTGGCGAGCCTCCTCTTGCTCGCCCTCTTGGTCTACAGCGCCAATCCGCAGGTGTGGCGGCGAAGCCTTCTGGCCGTGTGGGCGGTGGGCTTATTCGGGGTTTTTGCACTCTTGGGGGGGCGCGTGGGCCCTTGGTCATTGCAGGCCATGGGGCTCACGCCCGTGGCCGCAGAGCTCTGGGGGGGCTTACCCCTGACTTTGTTGCTCACGGTGTTGAGTTTGTGGCTGGCGTTCCCCCTTGCAGTGGGGCTGGCCTTGGGGCGGCGCAGCCCATGGCCCGTGGTGCGCGGGGTGTGTGTGGCGTGGATCGAGTTGCTGCGGGGCGTGCCCCTGGTGAGCGTGCTCTTCATGGCAAGTTTCATGCTGCCTTTGCTGCTGCCCGCCGGGGCTGCGCCGGATGTGCTCTTGCGCGTGATGGTGGCCTTGGTGATGTTTGTGGCCGCCTACTTGGCCGAGGTGGTGCGGGGGGGCTTGCAAGGCGTGCCGCAAGGCCAGCATGACGCCGCACGGGCGCTGGGCATGGGCCCCTGGCAAGCCCACCGCGAAGTGCTCTTGCCCCAGGCCTTGCGCCACAGCTTGCCCAGTCTGGTCAACCACGCCATTGGCCTCTTCAAGGACACCTCACTCGTGACCATCGTGAGCCTGTACGAGCTCTCTGGGGCCATGGGCTTGGCCCTGGGCGGCGACGCGCAATGGCGACCGTTCAAGCTGGAGGCCTATTTATTCATTGCGGCGATTTATTTCATCGGGTGCTGGGCGCTCTCGCGCTACAGCGATTGGCTCGCCGCGCAGTTGCACGCAGCGCGAACCTAAAGCGCAGGGAGGCGAACATGGCGATCGAATACCGAGTGAATGCCCCGTTGAGTGTGGACGCGTTTCGGGACGTGTTGGTGCGCTCGACCTTGGGCGAGCGCCGCCCCATTGACGACCGCGAGTGCCTCGCGGGCATGCTCGCCCATGCCAACCTCACGCTGACCGCCTGGGACGGCGATCAACTCGTGGGCATCGCGCGCAACCTCACGGATTTTGTGCTCACCGCTTATGTGTGCGACCTGGCCGTGTGCGCCTCACGCCAACACCAAGGCATCGGCCGCGAACTACTCGCCCAAACCCGCGCCCAACTCGGCCCCCGCGCCAAACTCATCTTGCTAGCCGCCCCCGCCGCCGCGCACTATTACAGCCACATTGGCTTTACCCAAAGCGAGCGCTGTTGGGTGCTGGAGGCGGGGCAGCCCCTCTTGGGCCGCTGATGGCGCACCAAGCCGCCCTGATGGCATGAGCAGGACGCTTGCCGCCCTCACTCCCACAACCCGCGCATCACCTCGATCCAGGATTCGCGGAGGTCTTCGCTGGGGTGGGGGTCAACGGCTTGGCCGGCCACCCAGACTTGGGCGGCGGGCAGTGCGGGTTGGCCCATGACCCAGGCGTCTAGCCAGTGGTTGGGCGGGACGCCCAGGAGTGGGGTGTTGTGGGTGTCGAGGGCCACGGCGTCGGCGCGTTGGCCGATTTCAAAGCCTGCGAGGGCTTGGCCGCTCGCAGCGCTGCCCCCGCGCAGCGCGCCTTCGAAGAGCACCGCCGCGGTGCTGTGGGCTTGGGCGTGACGCGCGGCGAGGTTGCGCTGGCGCAGGTGCAGGCGCTGGCCGTATTCGAGCCACTGCAGTTCCAGCGCGGGGTGACGGTTGACATGGCTGTCGGTGCCGATCGACCAATTCACGCCATGGCTGAGCGCGGTGGGTAAATCAAAGAGGCCATCGCCCAGGTTGGCTTCGGTGCTCGGGCACAGCACCACGGCCGCGCCGGCTTGGGCGATGCCCGCGAGCTCTTCGGCTTGGGTGTGGGTAGCGTGCACCAGGTTCCAGCGCGCATCCAGGCCGATCTGATCGAGCAGCCACTGCACGGGGCGTTGGCCCAGGTGTTGCAGGCAATCGTCCACCTCGCGCGTTTGCTCGGCCACATGAATGTGCAAAGGCGCTTCCCCCAGGCCTTGCGCCACGGCGCGCAGGGACTGCGCGTCCACCGCCCGCAGCGAGTGCAGGGCGAGCCCGGCGTTGAGCAAATGCGCGCGGCCCTCGCTTTGGGCCAGGGCTTGCAGGCGCGCTTGCGTGCGCAGCAGGCCTTCGGCCGTGTGGGCAAAGCGGCGCTGCGCTTCGCTCAAGCCCGGCTGACCAAAGCCGCGGTGCAGGTAGAGCGTGGGCAGCAGCGTGAGGCCAATGCCCGCACGCGCGGCCGCGCGTGCCAGGACGAGGCTGAGCAAGTCGCCATCGGGGTATTCGCTCCCGTCAGGCGCGCGGTGCAGGTAATGGAACTCACACACCTGGGTGAACCCCGCTTGGAGCATTTCGCGGTAGAGCCACTCGGCGGCAATCTCGAGCGCCTGCGGGCCGATGCGCAGGGCCACTTGGTACATGCGCTCACGCCAGCCCCAGAAATCGTCGCCAGGGCGGTTGGGGTCTTGGCGCTCGGCAAGCGTGGCCATGGTGCGTTGAAACGCATGGCTGTGCGCGTTGACCAGGCCTGGCACCACACACTCCCACTGCGGGGTGTCGTCTTCGGGGGCTTCGGTGTCGAATTCAATGCGCGCCCAGCGGCCCTGTGCGTCGGCTTCGAGCAGCACCCCTGGGGCCCAGCCGCCCCCCACCCAAGCTTGGGCGCACCACAGGCGCGTCATGGCAGTTGCTCCAAGGCCGTCAAGCCCGCGCTCACCATCGCTTGGAGCACCGGCACGATGGTCTGGGCGGTCTCGGGCAAATAGTCATACGGTGGAGCCTCGCGCATGTAGAGCGATTGGCACATCTCCAATTGCACCGCGTGCACCCCTTGGCTGGGCTGACCGTAATGGCGCGTGATGTAGCCGCCTTTGAAGCGGCCATTGAGCACGTGGCTAAAGTGCGGGTGCGCTTGGCACGCGCCCATGACGGCTTGGGCAATGCGCGCGTCGGCGGCCTGGCCGTTGGCCGTGCCCACGTTCAAGTCGGGCAAGCGGCCTTCAAAGAGCCAGGGGATTTCGCTGCGAATGCTGTGCGCGTCCCACAGCAGCACGCGGCCATGCGCCGAGCGCAAGCGCGCGAGCTCGCCCGCGAGGGCGTCGTGGTAGGGGCGCCAGTACTGCGCGAGGCGTTGTTGTTTGGCCGAGGCGTCCGGCGCGCGGCCAGGTTGGTAGAGATCGTCGCCCGTGAAAAATCGCGTTGGGCACAGCTCGGTGTTGGAGGCACCAGGGTACATGGGGGCGTCGTCGGGCGGGCGGTTGAGGTCGATCACGTAGCGCGCGTAGTGCGGCACGATCACACTCGCGCCCAGACGCTCGGCGAAGGCGTAGAGCAGCGGCATGTGCCAATCGGTGTCTTCCGTGGCGAGGGCGCGGGGCACGTAGTCCGGGACGAGCTCGGGGGGGAGGGCGCTGCCGCAATGCGGCATGCTCACGAGCAGTGGGCGTGTGCCGCGGGTGAGGGTGAAGACGGGGGACATCTCAAAGGCTCCGGGTGGGGTTGTCGCGCCAAGCGCCGCCGTAGAGGGTGCGCAGACAGGGGCGTTGGCCAAAGGCATAGCAGAGGTCGCTCGGGTGGTCGATCGCCCAAAGCGCCAAGTCGGCGCGCGCGCCCGCTTGCAGCACGCCGCGGTCGCGGTGCCCCAAGGCCTGCGCCGCGTGGCGGGTGACGCCTGCGAGGGCTTCCTCCGGTGTCAAGCGAAAGAGCGTGCAGCCCATGCTCAGCATGAGCAAGAGCGAGGTGCAGGGCGAGCTGCCCGGGTTGCAGTCGGTCGAGAGCGCCATGGGCACGCCGTGCGCGCGCAGCCATTCGATGGGCGGCACGCGCGTCTCGCGAATGAAATAAAACGCGCCGGGCAAGAGCACGGCCACCGTGCCGGCCTTGGCCATGGCGCGTGCGCCGTCCTCGCTCAACCACTCCAAGTGGTCGCAGCTCAAGGCCTGGTAGCGCGCGGCCAAGGCCGCGCCGCCGCTGTCGCTGAGTTGTTCGGCATGCAGTTTGACGGGCAGGCCCAAGGCTTGCGCGGCGGCAAACACGCGCTCGGTTTGCGCGAGGCTAAAGCCAATACGCTCGCAAAACACATCCACGGCGTCGACCAAGCCCTCGGCGTGCAGCTCGGGCAGCATGGCGACCACGGCGTCAATGTAGGCGTCGGCTTGGCCGGCGAACTCAGGGGGCAGGGCGTGTGCGCCCAAGAACGTGGTGTTGACGGTCACGGCGCGCGCCTGGCTCAGGGCCCGTGCCACGCGCAGGCATTTGGCTTCAGTGGCGAGGTCGAGCCCATAGCCAGATTTGATTTCCACGGTGGTGACGCCTTCGGCGAGCAAGGCATCGAGCCGGTTCAAGGCTGCCGCTTGCAGGGAGGCGGGGCTCGCCGCGCGGGTGGCTTTGACGGTGGAGACAATGCCCCCACCGGCGCGCGCGATGTCCTCGTAGCTCGCGCCGTGCAAGCGCAAGCGAAACTCTTCGGCGCGGCTGCCGCCCCAGACCAAGTGGGTGTGGCAATCGATCAGGCCCGGGGTGACCCAGGCCCCAGCCGCTTCCACGCGCGGGGCTTGGGCCCACTCGGCGGGCAATTCGGCGCGGGGGCCCACCCAGCGCAAGGTCTCGCCAGCCCAGACCACGGCGGCGTCGCGCACGAGCCCCAGGGGGTTGTCGGGTTGGGGGACCAGGGTGGCGACCTGGCAATCGACCAAAACTTGTGCGTTCATGGCGTTGACGCCTCCTGCAAGACAAAGAGCAAGGCCTCGCCCGCCTGCCAGTGCCAGGGGGTGAGGGCCGTGGTGTGTGTCCAAGCGAATTCGCGCGGCGCCAAGGCCTGCGCTTGGCCATCGGCTTGCCACGCCACCGCCGTGCAAGCGAACACGCCCACATGGGCGTGCGCGGGCCAAGGGGCTTGGGCGCCGGTTTGCGTCTGGCGGTGCAGGCCTCCACGCAGGCCGCGCGCCATGAGGTTGAAGTCGAGTGTGGGGCCTGCGAGCAGTTGGGCTTCGCAGGCGGGCTCGCCCGCGAAGGCGAGCGGGGGCTCGTGGGCGTGCAACACTTGGCGCCGCTCGGGCCACTGCAGCGCCACGCCGCCGCCCTCGAGCACCGCGAACCAGCGCTCGACGCCGGGGAAGGCGGAGAAGGGGCCGTCTTGGTCGATGCGCGCGACCGAGACACGCCAGCGCCACTCGTCGGTCGTGGGCCAAGTGGCCAGCTCGTGCGTGAGCCCCCCGCCGTTGCGCCAGGGCTGGGCGGGGCATTCGGCCAAGGCGCGGCGTTGCCAGTTCATGGGTTGAATTCTCCCGCCAGTGAGTAGCGCGAACCGGGATAGACCAGGCGGGCGAGGGTGATCACGGCGTCTCGCGTGTGGGTGCGCCGCACCATGATGAGGCAGGGCGCGTCGGGCTCGATTTGCAAGAGGCGGGCCTCTTGGCGTGTGGGCATGGCCGCTTCGAGCTGGTATTGCGCGCGCCAAAGCGCCGTGTGGCGAAAGAGGTGTTGGGTGGGGGTGACTTGGCTGAAGTCTTCTTCGAGGTAGTGGGGCGCGCAGGCGGGGTTGACGTAGCGGTCCTCGCACTGCAGCGGCACGCCGTTCTCGTGGTGCACGATGAGGGTGTGAAACACCTCGCTGCCCACGGGCACCCCTAATTGCTCGGCCACGCCTTGCGCGGCCGGTTCGGCGCGGCGCAAGTGCACCTCGGCGCGGTGAATGTGGCCGCGCGCGACGATCTCTTCATGCACGTCTTGAATGCGCAGGGTGCTGGAGACGCGGTGCAGCGCGGCGGCAAACGTGCCCACGCCTTGCGTGCGCGTGACCAAGCCCTCGGCCTGCAATTCGCGAATGGCGCGGTTGACCGTCATGCGGCTCACGCCAAACTGGTGCATGAGTTCACTCTCGGAGGGCATGAGCGCACCGGGCAGCCACTGACCCTCGGCCAGGCCTTGGCGTAAATAGTGCTTTACCCGCACAAAAGGCGGGGCGCTTGCATCCGGTGGGTGTCGGGCATTAGTGGAAACCATAGGGAAAGTCTACTTGTACAAACTTGACTAGACAAGTAGAGTCAAACCCGAAGCCGCTTGTGTTATGCGGCCCCGGATTTGGAGAGACACATGACCGATTTGTCAGCCATTCATCAGCACGCCAAGGCGCGCCCCGTGCGCGCGCCGCGCGGCACCGAAATCAGTTGCGCCAATTGGCTCATTGAAGCGGCCTACCGCATGGTGCAAAACAACCTCGACCCGGAGGTGGCCGAGAACCCCGACAACCTCGTGGTCTACGGCGGCATTGGCAAGGCCGCGCGCAACTGGGATTGCTTTGAGGCCATCCTCGCCGCGCTGCGCCGCTTGCGCCCCGACGAGTCGCTGCTCATCCAGAGTGGCAAGCCCGTGGGTGTCTTCAAAACGCATCCCGATGCACCGCGCGTGCTCATTGCCAACTCCAATTTGGTGCCCAAGTGGGCCAATTGGGAGCATTTCGATGAGCTCGACCGCAAGGGCCTCATGATGTATGGCCAGATGACGGCCGGCTCCTGGATCTACATTGGCACCCAGGGCATCGTGCAAGGCACGTATGAGACCTTCGTGGAAGCGGGGCGTCAGCACTACGGCGGCAGCTGGAAGGGGCGCTGGATTCTCACCGCGGGCTTGGGCGGCATGGGCGGGGCGCAGCCCTTGGCCGCCACGTTTGCCGGGGCGTGCTCGATCAACATCGAGTGCCAGCAAAGCCGCATCGATTTCCGCATCAAAACCCGCTATGTGGACGAGCAGGCCAAAGACCTGGACGACGCCATCGCCCGCTTGCAGCGCTACCTCGCCCAAGGTGAGGTGCGCTCGATCGCGGTATTGGGCAACGCGGCGGAGTTGCTGCCCGAGTTGGTGCGTCGCGCCCGCGAAGGCGGCATTCGCCCCGATCTGGTGACGGACCAAACCTCCGCCCACGACCTCTACAACGGCTATTTGCCCGCGGGCTGGACCAACGCGCAGTGGCAGGCCGCGCGCGACAACCCCGCCGAGCGCGAGGGCCTGCGGGACGCGGCCGCGCGCAGCTGTGTCACCCATGTGCAAGCCATGCTCGATTTCCAGAGCATGGGCATTCCCACGGTTGACTACGGCAACAACATTCGCCAAGTCGCCTTTGACATGGGGCTCAAGAACGCCTTTGATTTCCCGGGCTTCGTGCCGGCCTACATCCGCCCGCTTTTCTGCCAAGGCAAGGGACCATTCCGCTGGGTGGCACTCTCGGGCGACCCGGAAGACATTCGCAAGACCGACGCCAAGATGAAGGAGCTCTTCCCCGAAGACAAACACCTGCACCGTTGGCTCGACATGGCGGGCGAGCGCATTGCCTTTCAGGGCTTGCCCGCACGCATTTGCTGGATTGGTCTGGGCGAGCGCCACCGCGCGGGCCTGGCCTTCAACGAGATGGTGCGCAAGGGCGAGCTCAAAGCGCCCATCGTGATTGGTCGCGATCACCTCGACAGCGGCTCGGTGGCCAGCCCCAACCGCGAGACCGAGTCCATGCAAGACGGCTCGGACGCGGTCTCGGACTGGCCTTTGCTCAACGCCTTGCTCAACACCGCCGGCGGCGCAACTTGGGTGAGCTTGCACCACGGGGGTGGCGTGGGCATGGGCTTCTCGCAACACTCGGGCGTGGTGATCGTGTGCGACGGCACGCCGGAGGCGGACCAGCGCCTCGCGCGCGTGCTCTGGAACGACCCCGGCACCGGCGTGATGCGCCATGCCGACGCGGGCTACACCGTGGCCCAAGACTGCGCACGCGCGCAGGGCCTCGATATGCCCATGTTGCCCAAAGCTTGAGGAGAGCCACGATGTACACGCTCACGCCCGAACAAATCACGCAGTTTCAAGAAAAGGGAGTGGTGTACCTCCCAGGGGTGTTTGCCGATTGGGTGGCGCCCTTGCGCGAGGCCGTGCAGATGGCGCTTGATGCGCCGAGCCCGCTTGAGCGCTCCTACCAGCCGCAAGACGGCTCGGCCCCGTTTTTTCAGGACTACTGCAACTGGCAGCGCTTCGCGCCTTTGCACGATTTCGTGTTTTCGTCCGAGGCGGGGCGCGTGGCCGCGGGTTTGATGCGCTCGCGCACAGCGCGGTTTTTCCACGACCACATTTTGGTCAAGCGCCCGGGCACGAGTTTGGTCACGCCCTGGCACCAAGACCTGCCGTACTACTGCGTGCAAGGGGCACAGAGCGTGAGCTTTTGGACGCCCCTCGACCCCGTGGCGCGTGAGGTCTCGCTCGAATGCGTGGGCGGCTCGCACCGATGGAGCGAGGAGGGCTTTCGGCCCAAGCGCTTCGATGGCTCGAACCTCTATGCGAGTGACGACTACAGCGAGATGCCCGACATTGACGCGCACCGCGATGAATTCGAGATTTTCGGTTTCACCTTGCAGCCGGGCGACGCCATCGCGTTCGATTTCCGCACCATCCATGGCGCGCCGGGCAACCAATCCACCACAGCGCGGCGCGTGGTCTCCACCCGTTGGGTGGGCGATGACGCGCGCTGGGCCGTGCGCGAGGGCGCAACCTCGCCGCCTTACCCGCATTTGGATTTACCCGACGGCGCGCCGTTTGACGCGCCGGATTTTCCCCTGGTCTATACCCACTGACTTCACAAAGGAGCGCCCATGAAGACCTTGTTCACCCGTCGCCTGCTCATTGCCACCGCTGCCCTGGCTTGCCTGGGCGGTCAGGCCCAGGCCCAAAACATCCGCATTGGCTTTCAAGCCCCGCTCACGGGCCCGGCGGCATCCGATGGCAAGACCGCCTTGCAAGGCGCGCAACTCGCTGTGGAGCAAATCAACGCGGCTGGCGGCATCAAGGGCCGCACGCTCGAGCTCGTGGTGCTCGATGACCAAACCCAACCCGCTCAAGCCGTGCCCATCGCCAACAAGTTCATTGGTGACGGCATCAAGGCCGTGATCTCGGGCAGCTACTCCGGGCCCACCCGCGCCGCTGCGGGCGTGTTCCAAGAAGCCAAGATCCCCTACATCTCTGCCTACGCCATTCACCCCGACATCGTGCGTGCGGGCAACTACGTGTTTCGCACCTCCTTCATGGGCGAAGTGCAGGGCCGTGCGGCGGCCAAGCTCATTGCCGACATCATGAAGAAAAAGCGCGTGACCATGGTCAACGTCAACAACGACTTTGGTCAGGCGCTCTCCGCGGGCATGAAGGATGCCGCTCCTAAGCTCGGTTTGCAACTCGTGAGTGAGTACAACTTTGGCATGGGCGATCGCCAGTTTGGCTCCATCGTCGCGAGCGTGAAGAAGGACGACCCGGAGGTGGTCTACGTCTCGGGCTACTTCTTCAACGGCGGCCCCCTGGTGGCTCAGCTCAGGGCCGGTGGCGTGACCGCCCCCATCGTGGGTACCGAGGGTTTTGACACCGTCAACTTCGTGCAAATTGCCAAAGAGGCGGCCGAGGGCGTGATCATCACCACCTCGCTCGACCGCGACACCACCGATCCGGTCATGAAGAAATTCATCGACGACTACAAGAAGCGCTTCAACGTGGGCGCGGAGATGGTGGCTGCGAGCACGCACACCGCGGTCAACGTGCTGGCCGAAGCCATCAAGAAGGTGGGCATTGACGACACGGCCAAGCTGCGCGATGCGATCGCCGCGACCAAGAACATGCCTTCGGCGGCGGGCACCATCACCTTCAACAATTCGCGCGAGGTCTACAAGGCCGCGCAAATCCAGGTCATCAAGGGCGGTGAGTTCAAGCGCTTTGCCGTCATTGACGACCCGGTGCTGCTCGCGCCCCCGAACTATTGATCGTCAAAGGCGGGCCCGCGCGTGTATTACCTTGACTTGTTGGTCATCGGTCTGGTCTGGGGCTGCACCTACGCCATGATGGCGCTGGGGCTGACCCTGGTCTATGGCCTGTTGCGCATCTTGCATGTGGCGCAGGCCACGGTCTTCACGCTCGGGGCCTACGCGGGCTTGCTCGTGGCCAATGGCACGGGCTCGCTGGCGCTGGCTTTTGCGGCGGCCATTGGCGCGGCGTGTTTGGCGGGCGTGGTGATCTACCGCTGGGTGTATGAGCCCGTGCTCGACAAACCGCCCTTTGTGCCTTTGGTGGCCTCCATTGGCTTGCTCATTGCCATGGAAGATGGCTTTCGCTTGGTGTTCGGCCCGTATGGCTTGTCGTTCACGAACAACCCCTGGTTTGCCACCATGCTGGGCGTGGCGGGCATCCAGATCAACCTCGTGCAAGCGGTACTGGTGATCACCGCGGTGCTGAGCATTGGCGTCTTGGCGTGGGTGGCGTCTTCCACGCGCCTGGGCGTGGGCTTGCGCGCCACAGTGACCGATCCGGCCATGGCCGAGAGCTTTGGGGTCAACCGCGTGCAGGTGCGCACCGCCACCTTCCTCGTGGCTTCGGCGCTCGCGGGCGTCTCGGGCTTGTTGGTGGGCATGCTCAACAATCTGGTGGAGCCCGGCATGGGCGGCCTCATTGCCTACAAGGGCTTGGCCATCATTGTGTTGGGCGGCTTGGGCAGCGTCTCGGGCACTTTGCTCGCGAGCATTTTGTTTGGGCTGATCGAGAGTTTTGGCACCGTCATGCTCGATCAGGTGATGGACCGCGATGCGGTGGCCTTTTTGTTCATGTTGCTCATGTTGTTGGTACGGCCTCAAGGGCTTTTGGGTAAGGCGCGCTGATGGACTACTACTTATCAGTGGCCACCTTCGCGGCCTTGCACATCATTCTGGCGGTGGGTCTCAACCTGGTGATGGGCTTTTGCGGCCAGGTGAGTTTGGGCCACGCGGCCTTCTACGGTATTGGCGCTTACGCCAGCGCTTTGTTGTCGGTTGCCGGGTGGTCGTTTCCCGTGGCCATGCTCGGGGGCATGTTGGCTGCGGGGGCTCTGGGCATCGTCACCGGTTTGGCGGCGCTGCGGTTTCGGGAAGACTTTTTGGCCATCGCCACCATGGCGATTGGCTTTATCTTTGTGGGCACGGCGCGCAAGCTCTCGTGGCTCGGCGGGGAGATGGGCATTAGCAAAATTCCCTCGCCCTTGAGCAAGCACGAATACGCCTGGCTCGCCATGGCGGCCGCGCTGGTGCTCATTCTCTTTAGCCTGCACGTGCGGCGCAGCTGGATGGGGCGCGCCTTCAGTGGCGTGGCGCAAGACGAGGTGCAAGCGCAAACGATTGGCATTGACATCGCGGGCTACAAGATTGCGGCGTTTTTCTTGGGCACCGCCTCGGCGGGTTTTGCCGGGGGGCTTTACGCGCACATGACACAGCTCATCGTGCCCGACGCCTTTGGCTTTGTGGTCTCGATCTCCATTCTGGCCATGGTGGTGGTGGGCGGTGTGGGCTCCACGCTCGGCGTGGCCACGGGGGCGGTGGTGCTCACCCTCATGCCCGAAGTGTTTCGCATCATCAACGACTACAAGCTGCTCGTCTACGGCGGCTTGCTCTTGGGGGTGATGATGTTTAGCCCACAAGGCCTCGCCGGTTTGCTCGCCCAAGCGCGCGCGGCGCTGCGCCCGCGCCAGGAGGGGGTGTGATGCTACAAGTGGTGGACTTGGCCATTTCCTTTGGCGGCGTGGCCGCGGTCAAGGGCGTGTCCCTCACCGTGGGCGCGGGAGAGTTTGTCGGGCTCATTGGCCCCAACGGCGCGGGCAAGACAACCTTGCTGCGCCTCATGACCGGGGTGTTGACGCCCGATCGCGGTCGGGTGCGCTTTGCCGATCAAGACATCACGCGCATGAGCGTGGACCAGCGCGCGCGCTTGGGCTTTGTGATGACGCACCAAATCGTGCGCCCGTTTCGCCAAATGACGCTCTTGGAGAACGCCACTTTGGCCGCCGGGCACGCCCTCACGCGCCAACCGTGGCTCGCGCTCTGGCGCACCGACGCCCGCGCGGCGCAGGTGCGTGCCCAGCAAGAGCTCGAGCGCGTGGGCATTGCCGATGCCGCGCACAAGCTCGCGAGTCAGGTGCCCCTGGGCTACCTCAAGCGCTTGCAAGTGGCCATGGCCTTGGCGCTCGACCCACGCTTTGTCATGCTCGATGAACCCCTGGCAGGGCTCAACTATCACGAGGCCGAGCGCTTCTCCAACCTCTTGGTCGATCTGCACCAACAGGGCCTGAGTTTGCTGCTGGTCGAGCACAACTTGGGCGAGGTGCTGCGCGTGGCGAAACGCTTGGTCGTGATCGACAGCGGCGCCGTGTTGGCCGATGGCGTGCCCTCGGCGGTGATGGCGCAGCCCGAGGTGCGCCGCGCTTACTTGGGAGAGGCCCATGCTTGAGTTGCAGGGATTGCGCGCCGGCTACGGCAGCATTGAAGCGGTGCACGGCATCGACCTGCGCGTGCCGCAAGGGCAGATCACGGCCATCATCGGGCCCAACGGCGCGGGCAAATCCTCCACCATGCTCGCCATCGTGGGGCAGGTGCGCACGATGGGCGGAAGCGTGCGCTTCCAAGGCGAAGACATCACGGGCCTAGGGCCCGCCGAGCGCACCCGGCGTGGGATCGCCATCGCGCCCGAGGGGCGGCGCATCTTTGCCGACCTCACGGTGCGCGAGAACCTCATTGTGGGGGGCTACTTGCACACGCCCGCCGAGGCTGCCGCGCGCGAGGAAGAAGTGCTGCAACTCTTTCCCCGCTTGCGCGAACGCGCGCAGCAGCGCGCGGGTTCGCTCTCGGGGGGCGAGCAGCAGATGCTCGCCATCGGGCGTGCGCTCATGGCGCGCCCGCAGCTCCTCTTGGTCGATGAGCTCTCCCTGGGCCTCATGCCCAAGGTGGTGGACGACATCTTTGCCGCGCTCTTGCAGCTCAAGGCGGCGGGGCTCACGGTCTTGCTCGTGGAGCAAAACATCCAACGGGTGCTGGCCGACGCCGATCAAGTGGCCGTGCTCACGGCAGGTCGCCTGGCTTACTTCGGCCCTGCTGATCAAGCCGCCGCCCAAACCGATCTGGCTAAACTCCTGCTGAGCTGACCTGAGTCCATCGGGTCAAAGGAGCGCCTTTTGACCGATACTGCCCCTCACTCTGCGCGCCGTCGCTGGCCAAGCTTGCTCTTGGGCGCGGCGCTCTTGCTGGCCCTCGTCATCACCCTTGGACCCCGTAACGCCTTTGGCCCCGACATGCCCACGTCACGCCCCCAACCCCCGCAAGAATTGACCCAGCTCGACGCTTGGCTGGCCGAGCGAGAAGCCGCGGTGCCGGGGCTGCGCCCCGACGTGGCCAAACGCATCACCTGGCATGCCCATGTGGGGCAGGTCACGCCTTGGGCGGTGGTGTATGTGCACGGCTTTAGCGCCTCGCGCCTAGAGACCGAGCCGCTGGCCTATGGGCTCGCGCAAGCGCTGGGCGCGAACCTGTTTGAGACACGCCTCACCGGGCATGGGCAAAACGCCCAAGCCCTAGGGGAGGCCACCGCCCAAGACTGGTTGGCCGACACCGAGGAGGCGCTGGCGCTGGGCCGGCGGCTGGGCCAGCGGGTCTTGTTTTTGAGTGTCTCCACCGGCGGCACGCTCGCCACTTGGATGGGCATGCGCCCCGAGGGACGCGAGGGGGTGGTGCACGTGATGATGTCGCCCAACTTCGGGCCGCGCCATCCCCTTGCTGAAGTGGTGAATTGGCCTTGGGGGCGGCAACTCGCGCGTTGGATTGAAGGGGACATGCGCGGGCCCCAGCCGCGCAATGCTGCGGAGGCGCAGGCCTGGACGTCGCCTTATCCCACGCAGGCGGTGTTTCCCATGATGGCCTTGGTCAAACAGGTGCGCCAGAGCGACCTCTCGGCCTTCACCGCGCCGGTGCTCGTGCTCTACGCCGAGGGCGATCAAACCGTGGACCCTGCGCAAACCAAGGCCGCGTTTGCGCGCCTGGGCTCGGCGCAGAAAACCCTGCTGCGTGTGGACGACAGCGAATCGCCCGGGCAACACGTGCTCGCGGGCGAGCGGCTCGCGCCGCGCAGCACCGGCCCCATTCAGCAACGCATTTTGGCGTGGGTGACGCAGCTGCCCCGCTGAGGCGCTTTCATGGGTTTGTCATGGTCCACAGGTATGATGGCCAACGCATGAAAAAGTATATATTCCAGGGTTTGCTCTGCCTGGCCTTCGTGGCTGCCACGGGTGTGAGTCATGCGGCTCGCCCCATGAGCACCGACGACGCCAACGTGGTCGATGCCCATGCCTGCCAACTCGAGACCTGGCTGAAGTTCAACCACGGCTCCACCGAGTATTGGGCCATTCCGGGTTGCAACTTCGGCTATGACATCGAATGGAGCCTGGGCGGCCAGGTGCAGTGGAATGGCCCAGAGGTGCCCCAAGCGCGCGGGTACTCGCGCGTGTTTCAGGTCAAGAAGCGTTGGAAACCGGTTGGCGTGGGCGAGTGGGGCATCTCCACCACCCTCGGGCGTGGACACAACCAGTGGACCGATGGCACGGCGGACTTGCACCATGACCGCTATGTGAACGTGCCCATGACCTACCTCTTTGCCAACGGGGCTTTGCTGCACGTCAATGTGGGCGCGATGCAGCACCTCGATTTGCGCCAAACCCACCGAACCTGGGGGCTGGGCGCGGAGTACCCCGTGAATGGGCGCACGTATGTGATTGCCGAAACCTATGCCGAGCGCACCCAGGGCAGCCGCTACCAAGTGGGCTTGCGGGTGTGGCTCAAGCCCCAGCGCTTGCAACTCGACACCACCTATGGCAACCGTCGCAGCTGGGACGCGCCCAGCCAAAGCGGCTGGTTCACCTTGGGACTGCGTTGGTTGGGCGAGCCCCTCTATTAATCTGGCGGCGCTTGCCCTAGACTGCCCCCATTGTTTGACAGGCGCGCACCATGACCCCTCCCCGACTCCCCCAAGCCCTGGATTTCGCGCAAGAGGTGCGCGTGCTGGCCGACTTGCTGCAAAACTTGGCCGAGGCCGATTGGTCTGTGCCCACCCGCTTCAAGCAGTGGACGCCCACGGATATCGTGCGGCATTTGCATTTCTGGAACGAGGCGGCCGATTGGTCGGCCCAACGCCCCGAGGCGTTTGCCGCGCGTTGGGAGACCGTCAAAGCGGCCATCGCCAGCGGGCAGGGCATGCGCGTGGCCGAGCAGGCGGCCGTGCCCATGCAAGGGGTGGCCCTGTTTGCGCGCTGGCGCGACGACGCGCTGGCCATGGCCGAGCGCTGGGCGGACATGGACCCGCAGCAACGCTTGCCCTGGGCCGGGCCACCGATGTCGGCGCGCTCGAGCATCACGGCGCGGCAGATGGAAACCTGGGCGCATGGCCAAGCCTTGTTCGATGCGCAACAGCGCACACGGGTGGAGTCCGATCGGCTGCGCAACATCGTGGTGCTCGGGGTCAACACCTTTGGCTGGAGCCATCAGGTGCGGGGCTGGGCGGTGCCCGCGCAAATGCCGCAATTGGTCTTGCAAAGCCCCTCGGGCGAGACCTGGACCTTTGGTGAGCCCAACGAGGCCGGGCGCATCACCGGCTCGGCCGTGGCATTTTGCCAAGTGGTCACCCAAACGCGCCATGTGGCCGACACCGATCTCTCGGTGCAAGGCGAGGTGGCCGAGCGCTGGATGGCCAACGCCCAGTGCTTTGCCGGCCCGCCCGAGACCCCACCCGCCCCGGGTGCGCGTCGTCCGGGCTGAGCGTTTCATCATCCTGTCAAAAAAACTTGGCACGCTTGATGCGTGTGCCCGGATGACGGGTGGCGCTGGGGCCGATCAATATCCTTATTGAACGTTTCAACCAGGGCCGATCAGCCCACCTGTCACCCCCATCGCCAAAAGGAGGCTGGCACACGCAACACGCAAGGAGTCGATCATGGATGAAGGACAGGATTTAAGGGTGGACGCCTACCAGGGTTCTTGGGGCGGCCATGCGCAGGGTGGCGCGCAGGAGCAATCCAGACAGCGTCGCCATCAATTGCATGTGTTGTTTGACGCCCTCGACGAGGGCGCACTCGATGCGGCGCGACAGGCCTTTGCCGCCTTGGTGCGCTTAGACGCCGTGCTCGCGCACGACCCCACCATGAGCCAGATCGGCAGTGCGTTGCAAAGCAGCCAAATGCACGCGGCGCGCTATTTCGCGCGCGTCTTGCGTGCCCGCATGCAGACCCTGGGGGCAAACGCCTCGGGGCCGACGGCCAGCGCCAAGCCAGCAGAGCCTCACGCGGCGGCGCCGAGCGCCCACGGCAAACCTGTGGCGCCCGCCTCGCGCGCGGGCTTGGCCTTGCGCCAAGGCCTGCACATCGTGGACGTGCGGGCCTGAGCGCTCAAGGGTTGACCAACACCAGCTTGCCCTTGACTTGGCGCGAGCCCATGCGCGCATAGGCCTTGGGCAAGTCGGTCATGGGCAGGGTGGAGTCGATCACCGGGCGCACCTTGCCCGCTTGTTGCCATTGCACAAGCTCGGCCAGCATGCGCGCGTTGGCCTTGGGCTCGCGGCGGGCGAAATCACCCCAGAACACGCCCACCACCGAGGCGCCTTTGAGCAGCGGCAGGTTCCAGGGGAGCGCCGGAATGGGGCCCGCGGCAAACCCAATCACGAGGTAGCGGCCGCGCCAAGCGATGCTGCGAAACACCGGCTCGGCCAACTCCCCACCCACGGGGTCATACACCACGTCAGGGCCCTGGCCTTGGGTGAGCGCCTTGAGGTGCGCGCGCACGTCGCCTTGGGTGTAGTCGAAGGCTTCATCGGCCCCTTCATCACGGCAGAGCTGGCATTTGTCGGCGCTGGAGGCCGCGGCGATCACGCGCGCGCCCGCGGCCTTGGCAATTTGAATGGCCGCCGTGCCCACCCCACCGGCGGCCCCGAGAATCAGCACCGTCTCGCCGGCTTTCAACTGACCCCGATCGAGCAGGGCGTGGTGCGAGGTGGCGTAGGTCATGATGAAGGCCGCGGCCGAAACCAAGTCAAACCCCTCGGGCAAGGGCACGCACAAGGCAGCAGGGGCGAGGGTGTGGGTGGCAAAGCCGCCTGTGCCACTCAAGCAGGCCACGCGTTGGCCCACCTGCAAGTGCGTCACGCCTTCACCCACGGCCTCAATCGTGCCCGCGTATTCCGCGCCGGGCACAAAGGGCAGTTCGGGCTTCATTTGGTATTTGTTCTGCACGATGAGCAGATCGGGAAAATTCAAGCTCGCCGCCGCGATGCGGATGCGCACCTCGCCCGCGCCGGGCTCAGGGGTGGGGCGTTCAGTCCAGCGCAGGGCCTCGACGCCCACGGGGTTTTCACAAAGCCATGCGTGCATGCCAATCTCCTTCGATGGGCTGATCATAGCCAGCGCGAGGGGCGGCTGCGTTAGCATCGCGCCATGACCACCCACACCTTGCCCATCGCCTTGCTGCAAATGCGCAGCGGCACCGACGCGGCCGAGAACGTGGCCGCCGTGCGCGCGGGCGTGCGCGAGGCGGCGGCCGCGGGCGCGCGCTTGGTGGCCACGCCCGAGATGACCGTTTGCCTCGACCGCCGCCCCGGGGCCTTGCTCGCGCAGGCGCATGCGCAAGCGCAGGACCCCTCGGTGCGCGCCTTGTGCGACATCGCCCGCGAGGCGGGGGTTGACCTGCTCGTGGGGTCGCTCGCCGTGCGCGTGGGGCCGCAGCACTTGGCCAACCGGAGTTTGCTCATCGACGCGGCGGGACAGATCGTGGCGCATTACGACAAGATCCACCTCTTTGACGTCGATCTCGGGCCGGGCGAGCGCTACCAAGAGTCGGCGCGCTTTGTGCCCGGGGATCGCGCGGTGCTCGCCGCGCGCGAGGGCTACACCCTGGGCCTGAGCATTTGTTACGACCTGCGCTTTGCGGGGCTCTACCGCACGCTGGCCCAGGCCGGGGCCCAGGTCTTGACGATTCCGTCGGCGTTCACAGTGCCCACCGGGCGCGCGCACTGGGAGGTGCTGCTGCGCGCACGGGCAATTGAGACCGGTTGCTATGTGCTCGCGCCCGCGCAACACGGCGTGCATGCCGATGGTCGCGAGACCTACGGGCACTCGATGGTGATTGACCCCTGGGGCCAGATCGTGGCGGTGCGCGCGCAGGAGCCGGGCCTGTTGCTGGCCACCTTGGATTTGGACGCCGTGGCCCAAGCCCGGCGGCGGCTGCCAAGTTTGCAGCACGACCGAGCCTATGCCCAACCGCCCCACGTCACGGGGGGGTAAGCGAATTCGGGTTTCTACCATGCGCGTGGCAAATGCCTATGATGGCCCAAGCCCGGTTGGTCCCGGTGTCCCACGGAGTGCAATTTGGAAATTTCGTTTCACAGTGAAATTGAATCCCTCAAACTCGGCGAGGGGGAGACGTTTCATGGTGAGGGCATTCTGGCCGTCACCAAGGCCCTCCTGCAGTCCGGCGTGACGTATGTGGGGGGCTACCAAGGCTCGCCCATCTCCCACTTACTCGATGTGATGGTGCAAGCGCGCCCCTATTTGGATGAGCTCGGCGTGCACGTCGAAGCCTGTACCAACGAAGCGTCGGCCGCGGCCATGTTGGCGGCCTCCATCATGTACCCGGTGCGGGGCGCGGTGACGTGGAAATCCATTGTCGGCACCAACGTGGCCTCCGACGCGCTCTCCAACTTGGCCTCGCCGGGCGTGCTCGGTGGCGCGCTCATTGTGGTGGGCGAGGACTACGGCGAGGGCGCGAGCGTGATTCAAGAGCGTACCCATGCCTTTGCCATGAAATCGGCGCTGTGCCTGCTCGACCCGCGCCCAGACCTGCCCAACCTCGTGCGTTGTGTGGAGCAGGCGTTTGAGCTCTCCGAGGCGAGCAATATGCCGGTCATGCTCTCCTTGCGCATTCGGGCCTGCCATGTGCGCGGCAGCTTCACCACGCGTGAGAACCGGGCTCCGGCCATCTCGCAGCGCCAACTCCAGGCGCGTCCGGCCGCCTTCAACTACGACCGCTTGGCGCACCCGCCCGCCACCTTTGCGCATGAGAAGCGCAAATACGAGGTGCGCTTGCCCGCGGCGCGCGACTATATTCAAGCCGCCGGGCTCAACGAGTTTTTGCCTGGGCGCGAGTCGCGCGTGGGCTTGGTGGTGCAAGGCGGCCTCACGCCTGCGCTGTGGCGCGCCTTGGACGAATTGGGCCTGCGCACGCCCGCGGGCGAACTCACGCTGCCCGTGCTGGTGCTCAACGCCGTCTACCCCCTCGTGCCCCAGCAGTTGCAGGATTTCGCGCGGGGCAAAGACGCGCTCTTGGTGCTCGAGGAGGGCCAGCCTGAGTTCATTGAACATGAAATCAACGCCGTCTTGCAGCGCGCGGGTTTGACCACCCGGGTGGCGGGCAAATCGCACCTGCCCATGGCGGGCGAATACACCGTGGAAGTGCTGCTGCGCGGCGTGCGCGACTTCTTGCAGCAACACGCACCGCACTGCGTCACCCCGGCTGCGCAAGCCTTTTTGCAGCAGGTGGAGGAAACGCGCGCACGCGCGCGTGCGGGCCTGGGTCAAGCCGTGCCGCCTCGCCCGCCCAATTTCTGCACCGGTTGTCCGGAGCGCCCGGTGTTTGCCGCGCTCAAATTGGTGCAGGAGAAAACCGGGCCTTTGCACGTCTCGGCCGACATTGGGTGTCACTCCTTTGCCACCTTCGAGCCGTTTTCGTTTGGGCATTCCATCTTGGGCTATGGCATGAGCATGGCCTCGAGCGCGGCGGTGAAGCATTTCTCGGCCCAGCGGCCCATCGCCATCATGGGCGATGGCGGCTTTTGGCACAACGGTTTGCTCTCGGGCGTGTCCTCGACCTTGCTCAACCAAGGCGATGGGGTGCTCGTCATCATGAAGAACGGCTACACCTCGGCCACGGGCACGCAAGAGACAGTGTCTTCACCCGCCTCGGAGGCCAAGCGGGTGGCCGAGGGCAGCAGCGCCACCCAAGGTGAGCTCACGATTGAAAAAACCCTCGCCGGCATGGGCGTGCAGTGGATGCGCACGGTGCACAACTACCGCGTGGCCGAGGTGCGCGACACGCTGCTGGAAGCCTTGCGCGCGCCCTTTGGCGGTCTCAAGGTGGTGATTGCGGAGGGCGAATGTCAGTTGGAGCGTCAGCGGCGCTTGCGCCCCTTGCTCGCGCGCCAACGCGCCGAGGGCCTGCGCACGGTGCGCACCCGCTACGGCGTGGACGCGAGCACTTGCACGGGCGACCACTCTTGCATTCGGCTCTCGGGCTGCCCAACCCTCACCCTCGCCCCCTCGGAGGATCCCCTCAAAACCGCCCCGGTCGCGCAAGTCACCGATGGCTGCGTGGGCTGCGGCTTGTGCGGTGAAGTGGCCGACGCGGCCGTGCTCTGCCCCTCGTTTCACCGCATCGATGTGATCACCCATCCCAGCGCCTGGGACCGGTTTTGGGCGCGCATGAACCAATGGGCGATTCGCCTGTGGCAGGGGGCGGCATGAGCGCACCCGCCATTCGTTCGGTGTTGATCGCCGCCTTGGGCGGGGAGGGCGGTGGCGTGCTGGCCGATTGGTTGGTGTTGTGCGCCCGCCAAAGCGGTTTGGCGGTGCAAGCCACCTCGGTGCCCGGCGTGGCTCAGCGCACGGGGGCGACGAGTTACTACCTGGAGTTCAGCGTCGCGCCCTGGCCCGAGGGCTCCGTGCCGAGCTTTGCCCTCTCGCCCACCCCCGCCCGGGTGGATGTGGTGGTGGCGAGTGAATTGCTCGAAGCCGCGCGCATGATGGAGCGCGGCTTTGTCACGCCCGAGCGCACCCACTTGATCGCCTCGACCAGCCGCGTCTACACCACGCTCGAAAAAATGCAGCCCCACGATGGGCGCTTCGATCCCGAGCGCGTGCGCGCCTTGAGCCAAGTGCTCGCGCGCGAGTCCTTGTGGCTGGACATGGCCGAGTTGACACAGCAGCACCGCACCGCGGTCTCCTCCATCATGCTGGGCGCATTGGCGGGCGCGGGCGCGCTTCCTTGGTCGCGCGCGTGTTGTGAGGACGTCATTCGCGCCAGTGGCAAGGGGGTGGAGGCGAGCTTGGCGGGCTTTGCCGCAGCCTTTGCTGCAGCCCAGTCGGCCCCCCCGTCCGAGGCACGCGAAGCGCCCGCGCGGGCCACCGCCGGTGCGAGCTCGGCCCCTGTGTCCCTGGCCGCTTTGCCCGAAGCTTTGCAAACGGTGGCCGCGCACGGCGTGGCGCGCTGCACCGATTACCAAGACGCGGCCTACGCGCGGGAATACCTCGCGCAATTGCAAACCTTGGTGCAGGCTTGCCCCAACCCCGCACCGGCCCACGTGGCGCTGTGGCAGGAGGCGGCACGCCACCTCGCGCTGTGGATGTGTTTTGAGGATATTGCACGCGTGGCCGATCTGAAATCGCGCCCCGAGCGCTTTGCCCAAGTGCGGGCGAGCGCGCGTGCCGCAGCTGGGGAGGTGGTGCACATCACCGACCATTTCAAGCCGGGCCTGGAAGAGATCGCGGCCATCTTGCCCCGCGCCCTGGGTCAGGCCTTGGCGGCCCATGCGCGCCCCGAGCGGCATGTGTCCCTGCACATTCGCGCCACCAGTTTTTGGGGCTTTGCCCTCTTGCGCTTGCTCGCGCAGGCGCGGCGCTGGCGACGCCACACCTTGCGTTATCACGACGAGACCCAGGCGCGCGTGGCGTGGTGGCAAGCGGTGTGCCAATGGGCGCAGGTGGCCCCGGCCTTTGCCACGGCGGTGGCGGGCCTGCCGCAGGTGCGCAAAGGCTATGGCCAAACGCAACAGCGCGGCCTGCACCGCTACGCGCGCCTTTGGCAGACCCTGGTGCTGCCGCGCTTGGGCGCGGCCACGCCGCCCGAGCCCGAACACACCCAAGCCCTGCAAGACGCGCTGCGCGCGGCCTTGTCCGATTTACCCGATCCCCAAAACGATGGCACGGCCGAGCGGCCCGTGCTCTGGCTTAAACCCGGTGCCTGAAGGCACCATCACCCTAGGAGACTTGCATGACGTTGAAAACCTTGACTCGCCGCACCGCGCTCGCCGCCCTCGTGGCCGCCACCAGCCTGGGCGTGAACGCCCAAGACAAGCCGGTTGAACTCAAATTCGCACATTGGTTGCCCGGCACCCACCCGCTGGCCAAAACGGGTTTTGAGCCCTGGGCCAAATCGGTGGAGGCTGCTTCTGGGGGCACCATCAAGGTGGCGTTCTTCCCCGCGCAGCAGCTGGGCAAGGCGGCTGACCACTACGACATGGCGCGTGATGGCATTGCCGACATGACCTGGGTCAACCCCGGCTATCAGGCCGGACGCTTTCCGATGATCGCTGCGGGCGAATTGCCCTTCTTGATGAGCAAACCCGGCGGAGGCTCGGCTGCACTCGACAAGTGGTACCGCACTTACAGCGACAAAGAAATGAAGGACGTCAAGTTCTGCTTTGCCCACGTGCACATTGGCACGCTGCACAGCCGCACCCCCATCACCGAGCCGGGCCAGCTCAAGGGCTTGAAGATTCGCTCGGCCAACGGCACGGTCTCGCAAACCATGACCTTGCTCGGCGCCACCAACGTGCAGGTCTCGGCCCCCGAGGCGCGCGACGCGCTGGAGAAGGGGGTGGCCGATGCCATCACCTTCCCCTGGAACTCCATGATCACCTTTGGCATTGACAAGGCGGTCAAGAACCACGCCGACATGCGCCTCTACGCGGCCGATTTCGTGTGGGTGATGAACCGCGGCTTCTATGACAAGCTCTCGGCCAATCAGAAGAAGGTCATTGACGGCCACTGCAACAACGACTGGGCGGGCAAAGTGGGCGCGGCATGGGGCGACGAGGAAGACTCGGGCCAGGCCAAGCTGCAAGCTGCGGGCCACAACATCGTGAAGATCACCCCTGACCAGCTCAAGGCCTGGAAGCAGGCGGTCGAGCCGATCAACGCCCAGTGGGTGGCCGCCGCCAACAAGGCTGGCTACGACGGTGCGAAGGCCCTCGAAGCCCTGCGCCAGGAACTCAAGACCCGTGGCGCGGGCCAGTAAGCCATGCGCCGACTGCTCGGTCTGACCGAAACCCTCGCCGCCCTGTTCCTGCTCTTCATTGCCCTGCTCACCGCAGGCAATGTGGTGCTGCGTGACCTCTTGAGTGTGCAGATCCCGGATTGGTTCGATGGCTCCAAGCTCATGCAAGGCATTGCCTTGTTTTGGGGCTTTGCGCTGGCGACTTATTACGGGAGTCACATCTGTGTGGACATCGTCTGGGAGCACGCTTCAACACGGGCGCGCCGCTGGCTGGACCTGGTGAGCATCGTGGTGACCGCGGTGTTCCTGGGCTTCATGGCCTGGATGGTGTGGGTCAAAGTGGGCAAGACCGGCAGTCAAACCACCAGCGACCTGCAATGGCCGCTGGTGCCTTTTTACGCGGTGGCCGCCGTGGGGGCCACGGCGGCCGTGCTCCTCGCCTTGTTGCGGATGTGGCGCTTGTGGCGACGCGAGCCCATCGAGGACGTGCAGGAGGACCGTGATGGATCGTGACCTCGTCGCCCTCTTGGGCTTTGTGCTGATGTTCTTTCTCATGGCCTTGCGCGTGCCCATTGGCGTGGCCATGGGTGTGGCCGGTGTGGGCGGGTTTTACTTGCTCACGAGCGCCACCCCCGCGCTCAACCTCTTGGCCAACGTGCCGCTGTCGGTGGTCACGGACTACAACCTGAGCGTGATTCCCATGTTTGTGCTCATGGGCGCGTTTGCCTCGCACGCGGGCATGAGTCAGGAGCTCTTCAATGCCGGACGCGCGTGGCTGGGCCACCGCCGTGGCGGCTTGGCTTTGGCGTCGATTGCGGCATGCGCGGGCTTTGCGGCCATCAATGGCTCCTCGGTGGCCACGGCCGCGACCATGACGCAAGTGGCCTTGCCCGAGATGCGCCGCGCAGGTTACGACCCGGGGTTTTCGTCGGGACTGATTGCTGCGGGCGGAACTCTGGGCATCATGATTCCGCCCTCGGTCATCTTTGTGCTCTACGGCATCATGACCGAGACCGACATCAGCAAGCTCTTTGCGGCGGGGGTCATTCCCGGTTTGATGGCGGTGGTGTTTTACGCCATCGTGGTGGCCATTCAGGCACGTCTCTCACCCGAGACACTGCCGCGCGGCGAGCACCACAGCTGGGCTGAACGCTTCGCGTCCTTGCGCGAGCTCTGGGCGGTCTTGCTGCTCTTTGCCTTTGTGCTGGGGGGCATTTATGGGGGGCTCTTCACGGTGCAGGAAGCCGCGGGGGTCGGGGCCGTGGGTACTTTGCTCATTGGCATTTTGCGCGGCCAGTTGCGCTGGCCCCAAATCCGCCACGCTTTGATCGACGCCTTGCGCGTGTCCTCGGCCATCATGATGATCGTGCTCGGGGCCTTTTTGTTTGGTTACTTCCTCACCATCACCCAGTTCACGCAAAAAGCGGTGGACTGGCTGGTGCACTTGCCCATTGGGGCCTATGGCGTGCTGGCGCTCGTGATGGTGGGCTACCTGATCTTGGGCGCGGTGATGGACGAGCTCGCCATGATTTTGCTCACCGTGCCGATCGTCTTTCCGGTCATGGTGCAGCTGGGCTTTGACCCGATCTGGTTTGGCGTGATCATCGTCATGGCCGTGACCTTTGGCATGATTTGTCCGCCGGTGGGCATGAATGTCTTTGTCATCAACTCGATCGCCCGCGATGTGCCCTTGGGGGCGATTTACCGGGGCACCTTGCCTTTCATCGCGATCGACCTGGTGCGCTTGGTGATCTTGTGCGCGTTCCCCGCGCTCTCGCTGTGGTTGCCGAGTTTGGTGGATTGAAAGGATTGACCATGACCGCCTCACCCACCTTGCCCGCACCGGCGCTCGAACACCTCTGTGATTTGCGCGTGACGGTGGGCACGCCCCAGGAGATAGGGGCCACGCCCATGGGCTTGCGCCGCGTGGTGCCCATCACCGGGGGCACGGTGAGTGGGCGTTTGTCCGGCCGGGTCTTGGCCGGCGGCGCGGATTTCCAGCTCATCGTGGCCGAGGGCACGCAAGCCCACTTGGATGCGCGCTATGTGCTCGCCCTGGACGACGGCAGCACCGTGTGGGTGCAAAACAGCGCCCTGCGGGTGGCCAGCGCCGAGGATTCTTTGCGCCTGCGCCAAGGCCAACCGGTGGACCCCGCGCGGGTGTATTTCCGCTGCCAGCCCCGCATGGAGACGGCCGCCCCCGCCTGGGGTTGGCTCAACACCTGCCAAATCGTGGGCGTGGGGGAGCGCGACCCCGACGCCGTGCGCATGAGTTTTTACCGCGTCTGCTGATTCCCCCGCCCGGGGTCTGAGGGTTTTCGATAGAACAATCGTCCTAGACACAAATGTTCTATTGACAGGTCATTAGGACTGCCCGAACATGGCTTCCCATGAACCTTGGCATGCCTTTGCCCAAATACCACCAGATTTACCTGCTGTTGCGCGAGCAATTGCAGGAAGGGCGCTTTGAGCACGGCTTGCCCGGCGAATTCGCGCTCATGAAAGAGTTCGGTGTGGCCCGCGTGACGGTACGCCGGGCGCTGCAAGAGCTCGCCCAAGAGGGCTTGATCCTGCGCGAGCGCGGGCGGGGCACGCGCGCGGTCAATACCAGCACCGACTTGGGCAGCCCGCGCCAATTGCGCGCCGCAGCCCGCACGCAAAAAGCCCAGCTCAGCGGCCTCCTTGAAAACTTGGTGAGCATGGGCCTGCGCACCTCGGTGAAAGTGCTGTCCTTGGAAGTGCTGGCCGCACCCGAGGAAGTCGCCCAGATGCTCCAACTCTCCGGCGCAGAGACGGTGCAAAAAGCCCAGCGCGTGCGCGCCACCGCCGAGGGCCCGCTCTCGCACATCACCACCTGGGTGCCCCAGCGCATCGCCAGCCGGTTTGACGCGCGCGAGCTCGCCCAACAGCCGATTCTGTTGTTGATGGAAAAAGCCGGTGTGGCCGTGGGGCGTGCCGAACAAACCATCAGCGCGCGCCTGGCCGATGCGCACCTCGCCCAACACCTGGAAGTGGCCGTGGGCTCAGCCCTCTTGGCCGTGCAACGCCTCATTTACGACGATCAAGATCGTCCCGTGCAGTGGCTCCATGGGGTTTACCGACCGGACCGCTACCAGTACCAACTCCAGCTCTCCCGCGTGGGCGGCATCGACGCCAAGGTGTGGGTGAGCAAGGAACTTTCCGCCAACTTCCGATGACGTTTTAACAAGGAGATCGCCATGACCACACGTCGCCACTTTATGGGTCAAACCGCTGCCGCAGCGTCCGCCCTCGCATTCCCGCTGGTGGGCGGGGCGCAAGCCAAGTCCATCAAGGTGGGGGTTTTGCACCCGGTCACCGGGGCGCTCGCTTATTCGGGGCAGCAATGCCGCGAGGGCGCGCTCCTGGCGATCGAGGACATCAACAAGGCCGGCGGCATCAAGTCGCTCGGCGGCGCCAAGATCGAGGCCTTGCTCGCCGACGCCCAGTCCACCCCGCAAGCGGGTGCGGCGGAAATTGAAAAACTCAACGAAGCCGGCGTGAGCGCCGTGGTGGGGGCGTTTGCCTCGGCCATTTGCTTGGCCACCACCCAGGCCGCCGCCAAATACAACCTGCCCCACGTGGTGGACGTGGGCGTGGCCGACCAAATTGTCGAGCGCGGCCTCAAGAACACCTTCCGCTTTGGCCCGGGCTACAAGAAGTGCGCCGAAATTGCCGTGGCCAACCTGCACGTGCTCAACACCACCGCCGGCCGTCCGGCCCGCAGCGTGATGATCATTCACGAGGAATCCCTCTTTGGCACCGGCACCGCCAACTTGCTCTCGCGCGAATTGCCCGGCTACGGCTACGAAGTCAAGGAAGTCATCAAGCACGCCAACCCCACCCGTGACTTCAACAACATCGTCCTGCGCATGAAGCAGGTCAACCCCGACATTGTCATCCCGGCCAACTACTACAACGAGTACGCCTTGCTCGTGCGCACCATGCAACAGCAAAAGGTCACCCCCAAGGCGATCTACTCGGTGCTCGGTGGCGCGGCTTCGAGCTACAAGTTCGTCAAGGAGTTCCCGGATGCGGCCAACGGCATCATCGACTGCAACCACTGGTTCAACCCGCGCGACAAGCGCGCCCAGGATCTCAAAAAGCGCGTCGAAGCCAAGGGCTTGTTCTTCAGCTACGAAGTCTTCATGACTTACACCGCCATGATGCTGCTGGCCGACGCCATCGAGCGCGCCAAGTCGAGCGACCGCGCCGCCATCATCGACGCGCTCGCCTCGAGCAAGTTCAGCAACCACATCATGCCCTATGGTGACACCCAGTTTGTCAACGGCCAGAACATGGGCGCGCAGCCGCTCATGACGCAGGTGGTCAAGGGTGACATCAAGGTGATCATCCCGCGCGACTACCGCGAGGTCGAGCCGGTTTTCCCGCTCAAGGCCTAAGTACTGGCGTCTGAAGGGAAGCGCGCATGTTTGACTCGTCCATTCTGTGGGCGTCGGTGCTCAACGGCCTGACGATGGGGGCGGTCTACGCCCTGGTGGCCTTGGGCCTCACGCTCATTTACGGGGTTTTGCACATCATCAACTTCGCCCACGGGGCGGCGTTGATGGTGGCGCTCTATGGCGTGTACGAGCTCAAACTGCACTTGGGCCTCGACCCCTACCTGGCGCTCTTGGTGGTGGTGCCGGTGATGTTTGTGCTCGGCTATGGCTTGCAGCGCATCGTCATCAACCGTGCGAGCCATGGCAAGGACGAGAACATTCTGCTCGTCACGCTGGGCCTGTCCATCATCTTGGAGAACCTGGCCTTGCTGGTGTTCAAGTCGGATACCCGCACCATCGACACCGAGTACACCTTGGCCACGGTGGACATTCTGGGCGCCATGATCTCGCTGCCCAAGCTCTATGCCTTCGCCGGCGCCTTGGTGGTCTCGGCCTTGCTCTTTGCCCTCATGCAGTACACCAACTTGGGACGCGCCATTCGCGCCGTGGCCAAGGAAAAACTCGGTGCGCGCCTCATGGGCATCGAGGTGGACCATGTCTACGCCATGAGCTTTGGGGTGGGTCTGGCCTGTCTGGGCGCGGCGGCGTGCTTTCTCATGCCGGCTTACTACGTCAACCCGATGGTGGGCAATGGCTTTGTGCTCATCGCCTTCACCACCGTGGTGCTCGGGGGCATGGGCAGCTTTGTGGGCGCGCTCATCGGGGGCTTGCTCATGGGGGTGGTGGAGTCCTTGGGCGGCTTGTACCTGGGTGAATCGCTGGGGCAGGTGGGCATCTTCCTGATCTTTATTTTGGTGTTGTTGTTTCGGCCCCAGGGTCTGTTTGGAGCGCGGGCATGAGAGATTTGCGCGCGATTGCGCTGTTTGTGCTCGTGGTGGCGAGCGTGCCGCTGTGGACTTCCTCGGGCGTGGTGCTCAACTTCGTCATGATGGCCCTCTACGCGTGCTTGCTCGCGCAGGCCTGGAACATCCTCGGGGGCTTTGGCGGCCAGTTCTCGTTTGGCCACGCCTTGTTTTTTGGCACCGGGGCCTATGTGCAAATCATGGCCCAGGTGCACGGGGGCTGGAACCCCTGGCTCGCCTTGCCGGTGGCCATGGGCATGAGCGCCCTGGTAGCGGTGCTCGTGGGCGCTTTGAGTTTTCGCTACGGCCTGCGCGGCTCGTACTTCGCCTTGGTCACGCTCGCCTTTGCCGAGGTGTTTCGCATTGTCTCGCTCTCGGTGTCTTTCACCGGCGCGGGGGTGGGCATGATGCTGCCGCTGCAAGAATCGGCGGCGAACATGCAGTTTGGCAGCCGGGCGGGCTTTCTCTGGTTGGTGCTCGGTTTGGTCACACTCGCCTTGCTCGTGACCGCTTGGTTGCGTCATTCGCGTTTTGGCGCTTACTTGCAAGCCGTGCGCGATAACGAGGACGCCGCGCGCGCCGTGGGCGTCAACCCCTTGCGCGTCAAGCTCGGCGCCATCGTGCTCTCGGGGGCGCTCATGGGCGCGGGGGGTGCGTTCTATGTGCAAGTCTTTCAATACATCGACCCCGGCTTGGCCTACGGCCCGCACACCTCGGTGGAGGCGCTGGTTGGGGCCATCGTGGGCGGCATGGGCACGCTCTGGGGGCCGGTGGTGGGCGCCCTCGCGCTGCACATCCTCGCCGACCTCACGCGCAACCTCTTCGGACAACTGCCCGGCATCAACATGGTGGTGTATGGGGCGGTGCTGGTGATCATCGTCATGTTCCTGCCACGTGGCGTGGTGGGCTTGGGCGAGCGTTGGCGGCGGCGCCCGCAAGGGGAGGGCCAGTAAATGCTTGTGGTTCACCAGGTCAGCAAATCTTTTGGCGGCTTGAAGGCTGTGCGCGACGTGAGCTTGAGCGTGCAAGCCGGCACCCTCACCGCCCTCATTGGCCCCAACGGCGCGGGCAAGACCACCCTCTTTGCCTTGCTCAGCGGTTTTTTGCAGCCCGACCAAGGGCGCATTGAGTTTCTGGGAGAGGACATCACGGGCGAGCCGCCCCACGCCAACGCGCGTCGGGGCATGACCCGTACCTTCCAGATCGTGCAGCCCTTTGCCGCGCAAACCGTACGCGAGAACATCGCGGTGGGGGCGCACCTGCAACACGGTGAGCGCGCCGCAGCCTTGCGCGCGGCCGAGGCCGTGGCGGCGCGCGTGGGTCTGGCCGCGCAACTCGACAAACCGGCGAGCGACCTCACGGTGGCCGGGCGCAAGCGCCTCGAACTCGCCCGCGCCTTGGCTACCCAGCCACGCCTGCTTTTATTGGACGAAGTGCTCGCCGGCTTGAACCCGCAAGAAATTCAAGAAATGATTCCGGTCGTGCGCGGTTTGGTCGACGACGGCGTGACCGTCTTGATGATTGAGCACGTCATGCAGGCGGTGATGAACTTGGCCGAGCACGTGTGGGTGCTCGCGCAGGGCCAGCTGATCGCCCATGGCTCACCGCAGGAAGTCACGCGCCACCCGCAAGTGGTCGAGGCCTACCTCGGGCACGGCACGGCCGCGCGCTTGCGCGCACAGGGGGGGGCGGCATGAGTCTCTTACAAATCGAGGGCATTCGCGCGGGCTATGGCGCGGTGGAAATTCTGCGCGGCATTGACCTGCACATCGAGGCGGGCGAGCTCGTCGCGCTCTTGGGCAGCAACGGGGCGGGCAAGACCACGCTCAATGCCGTGCTCTCGGGCCTCATTCGGCCGTGGGCGGGGCAGGTGCGCTTTGACGGTCAGGACCTCACCCAAGCAGGGGCGCGGGCCGTGGTGCAGGCCGGTTTGATTCAAGTGCCCGAAGGGCGAAAAATCTTTCCCAACCTCTCGGTGCGCGAGAACTTGGAGCTCGGGGCCTACGCGCGCGGACAGGCGCGCCGCGAGGACAACCTCACCGCCGTGCTCACCCGCTTTCCGCGCTTGCGTGAGCGCTTGACGCAGCTCGCCGGCACCATGAGCGGGGGCGAGCAGCAAATGCTCGCCATTGGCCGCGGCCTCATGGCCGAGCCGCGCTTACTGATTTTGGATGAGCCGTCTTTGGGCCTCTCGCCGCTCTTGGTGGAGGAGCTCTTTACCCTCATCGCCCAGTTGCGCGCCGATGGACTCTCCATCCTCCTCGTGGAGCAAAACGTGGGGCAATCCTTGGAGATTGCCGACCGCGCCTACGTCATGGAGAACGGACAAATTCGCTTTGATGGCCTGCCTCAGGATTTGCTCGCCAGTGACGAGCTGCGTCAGGCCTATTTGGGGCTTTGAGCCCGACCGTGAACCCACCCCCTTTGCCCAGTGCCCCTCGCATGAACGCCCCCCAGTCCCTCGCGCAAAAACTCATTGCCCGTGCCGCGGGTCAGGCGCACGTGGCGGTGGGCGACATCGTGACCTGCCGGGTGGACTTGGCGATGTTTCACGATTCCTCAGGCCCGCGCCGCCTCAAGCCCATGCTCGAAAAACTGGGCGTACCGATCTGGGACCGCAACCGCGTGGTCTTGGTGCTCGACCACTATGTGCCGGCACAGGACCCCGACGCGCAACACATCATTGAGCTCACCCGCCGCGTGGCGCGCGAGTGGAAGCTCCCCCACGTCATCGACAGCGAGGGCATCTGCCATGTGGTGCTGCCCGAGCGCGGACATCTCGCCCCGGGCCTCTTTTGCGTGGGGGGCGACTCGCACTCGCCCACCGGTGGGGCCTTTGCGTGCTACATGTTTGGCATTGGCGCGACCGAAATGCTCGGCGTGTGCGCCACCGGGGAATTGTGGGTGCAGGTGCCGCGCACCCTGCGCATGCAGTGGGATGGCCAGTTATCCGATGGCGTGACCGCCAAAGACATGATGCTGCACCTCATCGGCCGCTTTGGCATGAATGGGGGTCAATACCAGGCCGTCGAGTTTGGCGGCACGGCAGTGCAGGCGCTCGAGATGGCCGAGCGCATGACGCTCTCGAACATGAGCGCCGAGTTGGGCGCGCAAGTGGGCCTGTGCGAAGCTGACGACACCCTGGTGCGTCACCTGCGCGGCCTGGGCGTGGACGAGTCGCGCTTGGCCGATGCCTTGCAGTGGCGCAGCGACCCCGGCAGTGCCGACCAAACCCATGCCTTTGATGCCGCCACACTCGCGCCGCAAGTGGCCGCGCCGCACAGCCCGGCCAACACGGCGGCGGTGACGGCGCACACCGACGTGCGACCGCAAATCGCCTACATCGGCGCGTGCACCGGCGCCAAGCTGCAAGATTTGCGCGCCGCCGCGCGCGTCTTGCGCGGCCAGCGGGTGGCCGAGGGGGTGCAGTTGTTGGTCGCCCCCGCGAGTCGGCGCGAGCAACAAGTCGCCGAGCGCGAGGGCACGTTGCAAACCCTCATCGATGCGGGCGCGCAGGTATTGCCCAACAGCTGCGGCGCATGCGCGGGTTACGGGGGCACCTTTGCCGAAGGACAGACGGTCATCTCGAGCACGGCGCGCAACTTCAAGGGCCGCATGGGCCCGGCGAGCGTGCAGGTCTACCTCGCCTCGCCCTATACCGTGGCGGCGAGCGCGCTGCGCGGACGCATCACCGATCCGCGCGAGGTGTTGGCATGAACGCTGAGCATGACCGCGGCCGCGTCTGGCGCCTCGGCCCGGACATCGACACCGATGTGCTCGCGCCGGGCATTTACATGAAGGGCAGCCTGGAAGTGCTCGCCACCCATTGCTTGGAATCGGTGCGCCCGGACTTCGCGCCCGGCGTGCGCGCGGGGGATGTGGTGGCGGCGGGGCCGAACTTTGGCATTGGCTCCTCACGCGAGCAGGCCGCCGGCGTGTTGCGCCACTTGGGCGTGGCGGCGGTGATCGCCCCGTCCTACAGCGGCCTGTACTTTCGCAACGCCTTCAACCTCGGCCTCTTGCTGTTGACTTGCCCCGAGGCCGAAACCCTCGTCGAAGGCGAGCGCGTGCGCCTGGACTGGCAAGACCCCAGCCGCGCCCCCTGCGTGCACACCGAGTCTGGGCGCACCCTGGTTTGCGCGAACGTGCCCGACTTTTTGCTCGACATGGTGCGCGCGGGCGGTTTGTTGCCCGCCCTCACCGAAAAATTTCAGAAGAAGAACCCATGACCTCAGCCCTCGACCCCGTGAGCCTGGCCGTCCTCAAAGGACGCTTGGAGCAAATTGCCGACGAGATGGACGCCACGCTCTACCGCAGCGCCTTCAACCCCATCATTGCCGAGGCGCACGACGCCTGCCACGGCCTCTACGACGCACAGAGCGGCGACACCCTCATTCAGGGCAAGTCGGGCCTGCCCGTGTTTGTGGGCGCGATGGCCTTTGCGGTGCGCACCGCCATGGCCGCTGCCGCCGAACGCGGGGGCATGCAAGTGGGGGACACCTGGCTCTTCAACGATCCCTATGACGGCGGCACCCACGCCAATGACTTCAAACTCGTGCGCCCGGTGTTCCGCGAGGGGCGTTTGTTTTGTTTCTTGGCTTCGGCTGCGCACTGGCACGACGTGGGCGGCGCGGTGCCTGGCAACTACAACCCCGCGGCCACCGAGTGCTGGCAAGAAGCGGTGCAAATTCCGCCGGTGCGCATTTTGCGCGGCGGCCAGATGGACGCGGACGTGCTCGCCATCCTCAAAGCCAACACCCGCTTGCCCGACAGCCTCTGGGGCGACCTCAACGGCCAACTGGCGGCGCTGGAGTTGGGCGAGCGGCGCTTGCAGCAGCTCTTGGACGAGCAGGGCGATGCGCGTGTGCTCGCGGCCATGCAGTCCTTGCGCGAACGCGCGCAAGTGCTCATGCGCGCGCACATTCGGGATTTGCCCGACGGCACCTACCGCTTTGACGATTGGCTCGACAACGACGGCGTGCGCGATGAAAAGCTCGCCATCGCCCTGGACATGACGGTCGCGGGCGACCGCTTGACGCTGGACTTCTCGCGCACCAGCCCGCAGTGCGCGGGGCCGGTCAACATCTCGCGCGCCACGGCCGTGGCCGCGTGCTACGTGGCGCTCAAGCACGTCTTTCCGGATGTGCCTGCCAACGCGGGGGTGTTGGACGCGGTGGAGATTCAAATCCCCGATGGCAAGGTGATCAGCGCGAGCCGGCCCCGACCGGTGGGGGGCTACACCGAGACCATTTTGCGCATGATCGATGTCATTTTTGGCGCGACCGCGCTGGCCGATCCCGAGCGCGCCGTGGCCCAGGCCTACGGCACCATCAACGCGCTGTCCATCGCGGGTCACCGCACGGATCCGGCGCGCGCGGGTCAGCGCTGGGTGATGTTTAGCTTTTTTGGCGGTGGCCACGGCGGCCACAGCGCGGGCGATGGCTTGAGCCATGGCAACGCGCCCATCTCCACCGCCACCATCCCGCCCCTGGAGATTTTGGAGGCGGCTTACCCGGTTCGCTTTACCCAGTGGGCCTTGCGCGATCATTCCGGCGGCGACGGTCAGTACCGCGGCGGGCTGGGGGCGGTGTACGAAATTGAATTGCTCGAGGAGAGCGCCGAAGCCTTCATCTTTGGTGAACGCGGCAAAGCGCCTCCCCAAGGGGTCAACGGCGGTCAGCCCGCCTTGCCCAACGTCTTCCTCTACGAGAACGACGGCCAGTGGCTGCGCCCGCCCATGGTCTCCAAAATGCTCGGCATTCGCCTGCGCAAGGGCGAGCGTGTGCGCCTGGAAACGCCCGGTGGAGGAGGGTGGGGAGACCCGCGTGCCCGCAACCCGCAGGCGCGTGCGCAGGACTTGGCCCTGGGCTTTGTGCGTGCGAAGGAGTCCGTATGAGCCAGCCGCGTTTGATTGTCGGAGTCGATGTCGGGGGCACCTTCACCGATTTGTTTGTGCTCGATGAGGCGGCCGCCCAGGCCCACATCGTCAAAGTGCCCTCCACCCGGGGCGAAGAATCCGTGGGCTTCATGAATGGCATTCGCGGCGCACTCGCGGCCGCGGGCGTGACGGCCACGCCCCAAGAGGCCTCCGCCTTGGCCACCATCGTGCACGGCACCACCGTGGGCACCAATGCCTTGCTCGAGCGCAAGATGGCGCGCACGGGCATCATCACCACGCGCGGCTTTCGCGATGTGCTCGAGATGCGCCGCCGTGACCGCCCGCAAACCTGGGGCCTGCGCGGCAACTACCGCCCCGTCGTGCCCCGCGATTTGCGCTTGGAAGTGGACGAGCGCGTCCTCGCCGACGGCAGCCTGCACACCCCGGTTGACTTGGCGCAGGTGCGCCAAGCCGCGCGGGAGTTGCTCGCCCAAGGCTGCGAGGCCGTGTGCCTCTTCTTCATTCACGCCTACGCCAACCCCGCCAACGAGCGCGCGGCGGTGGCAGCGGTGCGCGAGATCTGGCCCAACCCGCATGTGACTGCGGCGCACGAAGTGCTGCCCGAGATTCGGGAGTTTGAGCGCTGCTCGACAGCCACCCTCAACGCCTCGCTGCAACCGGTGGTGGGCAGCTACCTCGGGCGCTTGGAGGCCGATTTGCGCGCGCAGGGCTTTGCCGGTGAGTTGCTCATCGTGCAGAGCAATGGGGGCGTGATGTCGCGCCAAACCGCGTGTGAGGTGCCGGTGCGCACCGCCCTCTCGGGGCCTGCCGCGGGCGTGATCGCCTGCGCCGCCGTGGCACGCGCTTCGGGCTATCCGAACGTGATCACGGGAGACATGGGGGGAACCTCCTTTGATGTCTCGCTCGTGGCCGGGGGCGAGGCCGCGCTCACCGCGCAAACGGCGGTGGAGTTTGGCCTCGTGGTGCGCTCGCCCATGATTCAAATCGAGACCATCGGCGCGGGGGGCGGCTCGATCGCCTCGGTGGACGCCAGCGGCATGTTGCAAGTCGGCCCCGAGTCGGCGGGCAGCGTGCCCGGCCCGGTGTGTTACGGGCGGGGCAACACCCGCCCCACCGTCACCGACGCCAATGTGGTGCTCGGGCGTATTGCCGCGGAGCGGCCGCTCGGCGGCGGCCTCTTGCAAGCGCTCGATGCCAAAGCGGCCTTGGCGGCCATTGACACCGCAGTGGCCAAGCCCCTGGGGCTCGACCCCATGGCTGCGGCTGAGGCCATCCTCACGGTGGCCAACGCCAAGATGGCTGGCGCCATTCGTGTGGTCTCCATTGAAAAAGGCCACGACCCGCGCAGCTTTGCCTACATGCCCTTTGGGGGCGGGGGCGCCTTGCACGTGTGCGCCATGATGCGTGAAGTGGGTGTGAGCACGGGCATCATCCCGCGCTACCCCGGCGTGACCTCGGCCCTGGGCTGCGTCATGGCCGACATGCGCCACGACGCGGTGCAAACCCTCAACCAGACCCTCGATGGGTTGGACATCGACGCGCTGCAAGCGCGGGTGGACGACTTGGCCGCCCAGTGTCAGCAGCGCCTGGACTCCGCAGGCGTGCGCTTTGCGGGGGTGACGCAGGAAGTGGCCTTGGACATGCTCTACCTGGGACAGACCCACACCTTGCCCGTGGTCTTGCCCGCCGGGCCGTTCACGCGCGAGGGCATTCGCGCTGCCTTTGAGCGCGCCTACGCCGCAGCCTTCGGCCGCACCTTGCCGGGGTTGGTGATTCGGGTGCTCAACTTGCGCTACGCGCGCATCGGCTTGCGACCGAAGTTTGATTTGGCCTTGCTCGCCCCCAAAGGTGCGGGCAAGACCGAGGCGCTGGGCGTGCAGCGCGTCTACCACGAGGGCCAGTGGTGGGATGCCCAACGCTATGCGCGGTTGGATTTGCCCGTCGGGCACACCGTGCAAGGCCCGGCCATTTTGGAGCAGGCCGACACCACGGTCTGGCTCGAGCCCGGCTTTGTCGCGCGGGTGGATGCCTTGGGTAACTTACTTGTGGAGCGAAACGCATGAGCCACATCGCACTCATCATGATCGACTTGCAGCAGGATTTTTTAGCCCCTGAGGGCGCCTACGCCCGAGGCGGGGTGGTGAGCCCTGCGGCGCAGGCCTTGCCCGCGCGCATGCGGGAAGTGGCGCAAACGGTCAAGGGTCAAGGCGGCATGGTTTGCGCGAGCCTCTTCACGCTCTGGCCTGATGCGCAGGGCGAGCCCATGGTCTCGCCGCACTTGCTCGCCAAGCGGCCCTTTTTGCGCCGGGGCGACTTCGCCCCCAACAGTGAAGGCCAGGCCCTGGTGCCCAGCCTGCGCGAGGTGGTGGACCTGTGTGTGTGGAAAGTGGCGTACTCGGCGTTTTTCAACACCCAGCTTGATTGGGTCTTGCGCCGTGCGGGCGTGACCACCCTGGCCGTCTCGGGCATCGTGACCAATGGGGGCGTGGCCAGCACGGTGCGTGACGCCCACATGCGCGACTACGATACCGTGGTGCTGAGCGACGGTTGCGCGGCTTTCTCCGAGCGCACCCACGCGGCATCCCTCGAAGACATGGCCACCATTGCCGAGGTCATGACTTGCGCGCAATTCATGCAGCGCTTGCAACAACCCTAAAGCCACCGCGCGCACGCCCATGACGGATCTCACCCAAGCCATCGCCACAACGCCCGAGGTACGGGAGTGCGAGGGGGCTTTGGACGCGCCGGAGGTGCCTGTCATCATCATTGGCGGTGGGGCTTGTGGCCTCACGGCCGGATTGGCCCTGCACCGGTTGGGCGTGGAGGCCGTGGTGCTCGAGCGCGACAGCCGCCCGAGTGGCTCGACCGCGTTGTCCTCTGGCTTCGTGCCCGCAGCGGCCACGGCAGCCCAGCGTCGTCAGGGCATTGTCGACACGCCCGCGCAGTTCGCGGCGGACATCCAGGCCAAGGCCAAGGGGCAAGCCGCCGCGCATTTGGTGCAGGCCTATAGCGAGGCCATTGGCCCGGCCATGGATGCCCTGGCCGAACACCATGGGCTGGTCTGGCAAGTACTGGATGATTTCCTCTACCCGGGCCACAGCGTGCACCGCATGCATGCCGTGCCCGAGAAAACCGGCGAAGGCCTCATGCAGCGCTTGCAAGTCGCTGCCGACTCGGCGGGTCTGCCGCTCATGACGGATGCCCGCGTGACCGAACTCTGGCGCGACCGCCAAGGGCGTTTGCGCGGCGTGGGCGTGCTGCGCCCCGATGGCAGCGCCGAGCGCATGGCCTGTCGGGCTTTGCTGCTCGCGTGCAATGGTTATGGTGGTTCGCCCGATTGGGTGCGCCAATGGATTCCCGAGATGGCCAGCGCCACCTACGCGGGCCATGTGGGCAACGATGGCTCGGCCGTGCAATGGGGCACGGCGCTCGGTGCCGCGCTCGCCGACATGCGCGCCTACCAAGGCCATGGATCGTGGGCGGTGCCCCAAGGCACGCTCATCTCGTGGGCCGTGATGATGCAAGGGGGCATCCAGCTCAACACCCACGGCGCGCGTTTTCACGACGAGACCCAAGGCTACTCGGAGGCCGCCATGCAGGTGCTCGCGCAACCCGAGGGTTTGGCCTTCAATGTGTTTGACGATGCCATCCTCGCCTTCGCGCAAGGTTTTCCAGATTTCGTGCAAGCCCAAGCCGCCGGGGCGGTGCGCACGTTGCCCGATGCGCGCGCGCTCGCCGCGCTCCTGGGTTGTGACGAGGCCGCCGTGCGCGCCACCTTGGCCGGCGTCACGCCCGGCACCTGCCCCCACACAGGACGGGTCTTCACCCGCAGCTTGACCTGGCCGCTGCACGCCATTCGCGTCACCGGTGCCTTGTTCCACACCCAGGGCGGTTTGGCCATTGATGCCCAGGCCCGGGTGCTCGACCCCGCAGGGCGACCCTTGCCCAATCTGTGGGCCGCCGGTGGCGCGGCGCGGGGCGTGTCGGGGTCTGCCGTGTGGGGCTACCTCTCGGGCAACGGCTTGCTCAGCGCCATCGCGGGGGGGCACATTGCCGCCCATGCCATGGCCCAACATCTGGCGGGCTAAACGCCGCCACAGGAGAACCCTCATGCTCAAATCACGCTTGCAACAACCCTCGGCTGTGCTCGCGCCTGGGGTGTACGACGCCTTGAGCGCCTTGCTCGCCGAGCAGGCGGGCTTTGAAGCCCTCTACCTCTCGGGTGCCTCGATTGCCTACACCCGCTTGGGGCGCTCCGACATTGGGCTGACCACCGCCACCGAAGTGGCGCAAACCCTCGCCCACATCACCGATCGGGTGCGCTTGCCCGTCATCGTGGATGCCGACACCGGCTTTGGCAACGCGCTCAATACGCAGCGCACGGTGCGCGATTTTGAGCGCGCCGGGGCGGCCATGATCCAGATCGAAGACCAAACCTTCCCCAAGCGCTGCGGCCACCTCGATGGCAAAGGCGTGGTGCCGGTGCAAGAGATGGTGGGCAAACTCAAAGCCGCCCTCGACGCCCGGCAGTCCGACACCACCCTCATCCTCGCGCGCACCGATGCCCTGGCCATCGAAGGCCTGGAGGCCGCGCTCGAGCGCGCCGAGCACTACCTCGCCGCCGGCGTCGATGCCCTCTTCATTGAAGCCCTGCGCACCCCCGAGCAAATGGACGCGGCCTGCCAGCGTTTTGCCGCGCGCATCCCCTTGCTCGCCAACATGGTCGAAGGCGGCAAAACCCCCATTCAAAGCGCCGACCGCCTGAGCGAGCGTGGTTTTCGCATCGTCATCTTCCCCGGCGGCACCGTGCGCGCCCTGGCCCAAAACCTCCAAGGCTATTACGCCAGCCTCGCCACCCACCGCACCACCGCCCCTTGGCAAAACCAAATGCTCGACTTCGACGGCCTGAACCAAGTCATCGGCACCCCCGACCTCCTCGCGCTGGGGCGGCGCTATGACAACCTCTGAAACCCCTTGCGCAAACTGATTCGGCTAGAATTTTTGCAAGGAGGCCGGCGCGATGACCATCTATACCTTGGGCTATGAAGGCTTAGACAGTCATGCCTTTACCGCGACCCTCTTGACTGAAGGTATCCAAACTGTTGTGGATGTGCGAGAGGTCCCGATTTCACGAAAACCTGGTTTTTCAAAAACCGCGCTCTCGAAACTGCTGACCGAGCTTGGCATTGCCTATCTGCACGAAGCCGCGCTCGGATGCCCCAAAACCGTGCGCAACCAATACCGCGTGGACGGAGACTGGCACCGCTACTGCAGAGGTTTCCTCGCGCATTTGCGCACCCAAATGGAGGCTATAACGGGTCTAGCCCAACAAGTCCAAACCAGCCGCTGCGCCTTGATCTGTTTTGAAGCGGATTTCCGCTACTGTCATCGCACCATGGTGGCCGATGCCCTGAGCGCCCAAACTAACCTGCCCGTCCAACATCTAAAAGCCACGACGCATTCGGCTACTGCCACAAGTTCGCGGTCTCTTTCGCTGGCCTAGGGGGGTAAATGAGACTCACAATGAACCATTGGTTTTGAAACCGGTGTAGATTACCGACCAGAAACATGAGTTGTCGGTTGTTCAAGTCTTCCTCAAATTTCCGCCGAAAGGGCGCCTCCCACCCTTTGCCGTGAAGTCGATGGCAATTCCAAAAGAGGGCAGCCACTTCCCAATCCACGATTTTGTGAACTCTCTCCGCAATTCCTACCGCAGTGCGATGGTGGTACCGGTAGTAGAAGTCATAGGGGACTTTTCGCAAGATTGCAGGTGCCTGACCCCCCTCGATTTCTGAGAAAAGCTTGAACTGAGCCTGTTCTTGAAGCAATTTTTGCTTTTCCTCGGCAGTCCAGTCTTGGCGTGCGCATGAGCGGATTTCAAGCGCGAGGATGCGTTCTGGATGGACCAGCATGAGGGATTCGTGATTCCCATGAGATGGTAGCCGGTGGCTGTCAACCCCGGCCCAGCGTGGAATTTTGACTAGCCAGGCCAAGCGTTCATTCCATTGATTTCTCGAGCTAACCCACTCTTGACATTCCAATGTGTCCACGAAGAGCCGATGACTTTCCGGGCGGTGGTCCCGTGTCGCTTTGACAGTTCGGGCCCGTATCCATTGCCATTTCTTGAATTGCTTTCCCTTATCCAGCAGACGAAACGGGATAGGGTAGAGACGGCGCATGGCCCCCTCTTCGTTAATACCTGCAACGCATGATGTTTCTATGTGCTGCGCACTCGGAGATGGGTAAGTTTTTGCCAAAATCAGGATACGCTCGAAAACGCCGTCTGTCACAGCCGTGCCTTTCTGAAAGCCTTGGATTTGCCCCGAATCAACCTCAACGTGATTCGCCGTGAATAAAAATCCTACGGCCGACGCAGGCGAATGAGTGACATTTGCGATTCCTCCAACCCGTCACTGACGCTTGACTTCACCATGACCTACCGAATTCTTTTTGTGTGTATGGGCAATATTTGTCGCAGCCCGACGGCCGATGGGGTGTTGCGGCAGCGCTTGCGGGAGGCGTTTTTGGAGGGGGTGGTGAGTGTGGATTCAGCGGGCACGCACGCTTACCATGTGGGGGAGCCGCCCGATGCGCGCAGCCAAAAGCATGCGCTGGCGCGGGGCTACGATTTGTCGCCGCTGCGGGCGCGCAAATTGGTGGCCGAGGATGTCGAGCAGTTTGACCTCATCCTCACCATGGACTGGGACAACCAGCACCTCACGGAATCGATTTGTGGGGCATCGCCCCGCATTCGCCGCTTTGCGGAGTTCTTTCAGCGCCATACCGATACCGTCGTGCCCGACCCGTATGCGGGTGGGCCGGCGGGGTTTGAGCAGGTGCTCGATTTGGTTGAAGACGGCTGTGAGGGCTTGTTGCGCCATCTGGCCACACCGGCCGTGCTCAACCGTTGTTTGCCCGAGTGGCGCCACTTGCCCGAGGAGCGGTGCATCGAGCGGGCTTGGCGCTGGCCAGACTTTCGGGCCGCCATGGCGTTTTTGCAGCAAGTCGCCGCGCATGCCGACGCGCAAGACCATCACCCTGAAATCTGGAATGTCTACAACCAGGTGCGCTTGCGCCTGAGCACGCACGACGCGCAGGGCCTCACCCACAAGGATTTGGCGCTCGCCGCCGCCATTGACCGTCTGGAGTCGCCGGCGTGAGCGCCGACCCCCGCGCACGGCCGTGGCGCTACGGTGTCTTGGCCTGGAGTCTGGCCTTTGTCAGCATGCCGTTGTATGTGCTGTTGCCGCAGCACCTCGCGGGCGGTTTGGGCGTCTCGGTGGCGACCGTGGGAGGGCTCTTGCTGGCCGTGCGCGGGTTCGATGCGGTGGTGGACCCGTGGTTGGGCCGCCAGGTCGATGCATGGCACAGCCAAGGGCGCGTCGCCTGGTTCACACGGGTCTGGGTGCTGGCCTTGGTGCTGGCCCTGGGCTTCGCCGCCGTGTGGGCTGCAGCGCTGTGGCAACCGGGCCTGCCCGCATTGGCCGTGGCCCTGCTCGCATGCACAGTGAGCGCCACGGCCTTGGGTTTGGCGCATGTGAGTTTTGGCATGCGCATGGGGGGCGATGCCGCCGCACAAGCGCGCTTGGTGGGGTGGCGCGAGGGCGTGACCTTGGTGGGGGTGATCAGCGCCTCCGTGCTCGGCAGCAGCGTGAGCACGCCGGTGTTCGTGGCCTTGCTTGGGGCGGGGCTGGTGCTGGGCTTGGTGGTGCTCGCGCGGGTCGATTGGCCTGCCCCCGCAGATGCCACCCCCGTGCAGGGGGCGATGCAGACCGCGCCGGTTTTGCCGCCCAGCGCCGAATCGGCTCTGGCGCCCAACGCCAACAGCGTCACACCGTCTCCACATCCCCACGCCGCCGCCACTCAGGCGAGCGATGCCCCGCCGCACGTGCACCCTCTGCGCGAACCCGTGTTTCGCCAATTGCTCGCGGTGTTCATGCTCAATGGCATTGCCAGCGCCATTCCGGCCACCTTGGTGATGTTCTTCATTCGGGATCGACTGGGTGCGCCCGAGGGCACCGAGGGGCTCTATTTGGGGGCGTATTTTGTGGCGGCGGTGTTGTCCTTGCCGCTGTGGTTGCGCCTGATCGCTCGCATCGGGCTCACGCGGGCTTGGCGTGGGGCCATGCTCGCGGTGCTATTGGTATTTGTGTGGGCAGCCTTCATTGAGCGCGGACAGTATGGGGCGTATGTGGGGGTTTGCGTGGGCTCTGGCTTGTTGCTCGGGGCTGATTTGCTGGTGCCGCAAACGCTCCTGAGTCAACGCCTGGCGCAACTGGGGATTCGCGAGGCGGCGGCGGGCCAATACCTGGGGTGGTGGCAAGTGGCGACCAAGGCCAACCTCGCGCTGGCGGCGGGCCTCGCCTTGCCCTTGTTGGAGTTCATGGGCTATCAGCCCGGCAGCACCGACGATCAAGCGCTCCTGGCCTTGACCCTGGCCTATTGCGCCGTGCCATGTGTGCTCAAGCTCCTGGCCTATGCCGCGCTGCGCCGTTTGCCTCCCGACGAGGGAAGTCCGCCAGCGGCTTCCTCCGCTTGACGCTGGATTGCCCCGACGCGCGCGCGGTTTAGTCCAGCCCCGCGCTCCAGCGCTCGTTCCAGGAGCGGTCAATCTGACGGCGGTCCCGCTTGGTGGGGCGGCCTTGGGTGATGCTAGTGGCGGGCTCGACCATCTGGCGACGCTGCTCTTGCAATTGCGCACGCAAGGCCAGGCTCTCGGGCGTTTCCTCATAGAGCTGTTGCGCGACCGGCGCGGGGCCGCGCATGGCGCTCAAGCCGCGCACGATCACGGTGCGGGGCATTTGGCCTTGCACGAGGGCAATGGTTTGACCCGGTTTGACCTCGCGCGACGCTTTGGCCACCTGACCATTGACCTCCACCCGGCCCTTGCCGATTTCCTCCGCAGCCAAGCTGCGCGTTTTGAAAAAACGCGCGGCCCACAGCCATTTGTCGAGGCGTTGGCTCTCCATACGCTAGCGCGACGCGCCCATGAGGGCGTCCGGAACACTGGTGACGATGCTGGGAAAGAGCGTGATGAGCACAATGGCCAGCAGCATGCAGCCAAAGAAGGGCAGGGTGACCCGCGCGATGCGGTTGCTGTCGATGCCCGTCATGTTTTGCAACACGAAGAGGTTAAAGCCCACGGGCGGCGTGACCTCGGCAATCTCAATGAGCAAGATGATGAAGATGCCAAACCAGACCAAATCAAAGCCCGCTTTTTGCACCATGGGCAGCACCACCGCGCTCGTGAGCACGATCATGGAGATGCCATCGAGGGCCGTGCCCAGCACCAGATAGACCACCACCAGCACCGCGATCAGGCTGTAAGGCGAGAGGCCCATGGCGGCCACAGCTTCGGCCAGCGCGCGCGGAATGCCGGTGAAGGCCATGGTCTTGGTGAGGAAGGCCGCGCCGGCCAGGATGAACATGATCATGCAGCTGATGCGGGTCGCGCCCATGAGCCCTTGCCAGAAATTCGCCCAAGTGAGCGAGCGTCCTGCCGCCGCGATGGCCAAGGAGCCCAATACCCCAAAGGCGGCGCATTCGGTGGCGGTGGCAATGCCCGCCACCAGCACCCACACAATGAAGACGATGAGCAGCGAGCAAGGAATCAAACTGCCCGAGCGGCGCATTTTTTCCCAGAAACCCATGGGCGGCTCGGGCGGGGGAACTTGGTCGGGGTGGCGCAGGCTCCACCAAGCGATGTAGGCCGAGAACAGCCCCATGAGCAAAAAGCCCGGCAAGAAACCGGCGAGGAAGAGGCGGATCACGCTCGCGTCGGCCGCGATGGCGTAGACCACCATGGTGATGGAGGGCGGAATCAAAATACCGAGCCCCCCTGCCGCGGCGAGGGAGCCCAGGGCGATGTCGCGGTTGTAGCCACGCCGCTCGAGCTCGGGCAGGGCCACTTTGGCGATGGTCGCGCAGGTCGCCGCCGAAGAGCCCGAGACCGAGCCAAAAATGCCGCAGCCCAAAATGGTGGTGTGCATGAGACGGCCCGGCACGCGCGAGAGCCAGGGCGAGAGCCCATCAAACATTTGCTCAGACAAACGGGTGCGGTAGAGGATCTCGCCCATCCAGATAAAGAGGGGCAGGGCGGCAAGCTCCCAGCTCGCAGCGGTCTCCCAAAACGAGGAGAACAAATTCTTGCCTGGCAAGGTGGTGGTGAAAAACGCTTGGCCCACCCAGCCCACGATGGCCAGGGTCATGGCGATCCAAACCCCGCCACTGAGCATCAAGAGCATGAGCAGCAGCAACAGGCCGCCGATTTCCAGCAAGCCCATCACAACTCCTCGGAGAAATCGCCTCGGGCGTGGCGCTCTTCCACCCGCGCGACATAGCTCGGTTTGCCCCCGCGCAAGACGGTGAGCGTTTCATCGGCCACGGCAATCACAAAGAGCATCGCCCCGATGACAAAACTCACCTGCGGAATCCAGATGGGAATGGGCACCATATTGCCCGCGATGTCCTGAAACTCGTAGCTCTCCCAGGTGAAGCGCGCGGCCCAGTAGGCCAGGTAGCCAATGGCCAGCAGCGCCACGAGCAGGCAGAGCACTTCGAGCGTTTGACGCGCTTTGGCGGGCACCTTCTCCAACAACAAGGTCACGCGCACGAAGTCGCCATTGCGAAAGCTGTAGGCCATGCCCAAAAAGGCCGAGGCCGCGCATAGCCAGGAGACCACATCGTTGACCCAGCTCACCCGCCAGTCGAGCTCGCGGCCGATCGACGCCCACACCATGAGGATGAAGATGGCGAGCACGCACAGGGCGGCGAGGGCGCCGCCCAGAGCGTAGAGCGCGTCAAGGCCCCGGCGCAGCAGGCCGGGGCGGTGGGCGTGTGAAGTCATCCGGGCTTACTTGCGGGCGAAGCCGTCCATGAGGGCCTTGCCTTCGGCGCCGGTTTTCTCAAGCCACTCTTTGAGAATGGTGTCACCCACCTTCTTCAAGTCGGCCTTGAGCTGGGGCGAGGGCGGGGTGACCGTCATGCCGTTGGCCTTGAGGGTCTCGAGGGTGGAGGTGTTGACCTTGCGCGATTCAGCCCAGCCGCGTGCCTCGGCATCGGCAGCGGCTTTGAGCACCGCGTCCTGGGTGGGTTTGTCGAGCGCATCAAAGGCCTTTTTGTTGGCGATCACGGCGTTCTTGGGCAACCAGGCCTGCACGTCATAGTAGAACTTGAGGTGTTCGTAGAGTTTGTTGTCCACGCCCGTGGCGCCGGAGGTCATGGTGGACTCCACCACGCCGGTGGCGAGCGCCTGCGAGAACTCCGCGGCTTGCACGGTCACGGGCTGTGCGCCCACGAGCTCGGCAATGCGCGCCGTGGTCGGGCTGTAGGCGCGCCACTTGATGCCCTTGAGGTCAGCGCCGCTGTTGATGGGTTTTTTGCTGTAAATGCCTTGGGGCGGCCAAGCCACGGAGTACAGCAGCACCATGCCTTGCTCGGCGAGCTTTTTCTCCATCAGGGGGCGCTGGGCTTTGTACAGGCCCAGGGCCTCGTCGTAGCTGTCGGCCAGGAAGGGCAGGCCGTCGGCCGCATAGATGGGCCACTCGTTGCTGAAGTTGGCGAGCAAAATCTCGCCCACCGGGGCCTGTCCGCCTTGCACGGCGCGCTTGATCTCGGGGGCTTTGAAGAGCGACGCGTTGGCGTGCACCGTGATCTTGAGCTTGCCCGCGCTGGCTTTGTCCACATCGGCGGCGAAGCGCTCGAGGTTTTGGGTGTGGAAATTGGTGGCCGGGTAGCCGGCGGGCAAATCCCATTTGGTTTGGGCCTGCGCGAGGCCGGCACTGGCGATCAAGGTGGCGGCAAGGGTCAAAGAAAACACACGGCGTTTCATGGAATCTCCTAGCGGGAGGGTTGAACCATCCTGCGCGTGCGGTCAAACACGGCACAGGCCTTAAGGG